>JBATAS010000260.1:0-5913 GCA_049661965.1 Ferruginibacter sp.
GGTGAGTGATTATATGCTGCAGCAATGGAAGAATTATCAGCGTGGCAGGGCAAACAGCTGGGCACCATCAACAACCAATTTTTATGGTGGCGATTTAACCCAGTCATATCGCTTATACAGTTTAGCATTGGCAAAAGCGCCCGAACTTGGTGCCATGAACCGTTTGAAGGAATTCAAATATTTATCAACCGAAGCCAAATGGAGGCTGGCGGCGGCTTACAAACTGGCCGGACAGGATAATACAGCACTCGATCTCATCAGCGGACTGTCAACAAGTTTTGAAGAAAGGTCATCTCCGGGCTTTACGTATGGTTCTTCCTTAAGAGACCAGGCCATGGTTTTTGAAACACTAACCATCATGGGCCGCAAAGCAAAAGCGGCTGAATTATTACCAACCATCGCAGCAAAAATGGCGCAGGACAATTGGTACAGCACACAAACAACTGCCTATGCTTTAATCGCCATTGCAAAGTATTGTGGTAAAAATCCCTCGGGTGCAAAAATTATTGCTACCGGTACAGTTGATGGAAAAAATGTTGATATTAATTCTGCATCTGCCGTAAGACAAATACCGATACTATTTGCAAATGGCAGCAGTAATGTGACCATCACCAATAAAGGAAGCAACACGTTGTATGTACGTTTGATTATTCAAGGGCAACCACTTACCGGTGATAGCATCAAAATAAATAACAACCCGTCTGTTTTAAATATGACTGTGAGTTATATTTCGCAAAACGGTTCTGCGGTTGATATCAATAACCTGGCGCAGGGTACCGATTTTGTGGCAAAAGTAACCATCAACAATCCTGGAAAGCGTGGTTATTATTCTGAGATGGCTTTAAGCCAGATATTCGCAAGCGGTTGGGAAATATTGAATGCAAGAATGTTTGATGGCGAAGGTGCTTTTAAATCTTCATCATCAACTTACCAGGATATACGTGATGACCGTGTGTACACCTATTTCAACATCAGCAGCAACCAAACATATACTTATTATGTGCAGTTGAATGCATCGTACCTTGGCCGGTTCTTTTTACCGGGCACGTATTGCGAAGCCATGTATGATAATAGTATTACAGCGGGTGTGAATGGGCGATGGGTGGAAGTGACAAAACCATAAGTCAAGTGTAGCCCTGTTGATAATTTAAAAATTATCGACAGGGTTATTTTTTTGAACAAACTTTAGTGCTTGTATTTAGCATCGTTGTGTCACTCACTTGTGCCACATAACCCTTCTGATCATTATTACATTGAAACAAAGAAAATTATTAAGTCAGCGCCATCCTCTTTTATACTTTTTAGCTGTTTGGTTAAGAAGGATCAGGCGGTATATGGATTGGTATTTTGACAGAAAAAAATATACTGCAAGTAAGACTGATGAACAACTTCCTTATAGAGTAAAAAAGCACCAATCGGTTTTATTAAAAAAACTTGGTGAAACTGACATGCAGTTACAAATAAATAAAGTGACTAATTTAAAAATTGCTTCAAAAAAAATTAACGGCATCATAATAAGGCCAGGCGAGACTTTTTCTTATTGCAAACTGGTTGGATTTCCCACAAAAAGTAAAGGTTATCTTACCGGAATGGAATTATCTTTTGGAAAAGCAAAAGCAGGAATTGGCGGAGGCATTTGTCAGATATCAAACCTTATTCATTGGCTGGTGATGCATAGCCCTTTAACTGTTACAGAACGCCACCATCATTCATTTGATCCATTCCCTGATGATGGAAGGGTATTACCATTTGGCAGTGGCGCAACTGTGTTCTATAATTACCTCGACTATCAATTCTTAAACAATACGGAACATACTTTTCAGATCAATCTTTGGTTTACCGATAAATGCCTGGAAGGAGAATTAAGGATAGATAAAGAATTAGATTACTGTTACCATGTTATCGAGAAAGAACATCAGTTCATTAAAATAAACGATCAGTTTTACCGAAAGAATGAGATTTGGCGTAATAAGATCTTAAAATTTCAAAGTGGTAAAATTGTAGACACAGAATTGCTTACAAAGAATTTTGCAAGAGTAACATATACTCCCGAAAATTATATTGAAGAAAAAGAATGATATTAAAAAAAGGCATAGAAACAATAAGTAAGCCAGAAATAATAAGCTGACAACAATATCAAATATATTATCCAAAGTCAAGAAGCTACGCACTTCAAAAAAAATTGCGCTGGTTGTAACGTTCAGCCTGTTAATATGGTTTTGGCTTTCCCTTCCTTCAAAATTATTTCCTGCCCCCACCTGTTATGTTATCGAAGACAAAGATGGCAACCTATTAAATGCTACAATTGCTGCTGATGGGCAATGGCGTTTTCCGTACAACAAAAATGTGCCACAGAAATTCATAGACTGCATCACCAGTTTTGAAGACAAACGTTTTTTTAAACATCCGGGTGTTGATCCGGTAGCCATTGGAAGAGCGGTTATAAAAAATATTAAAAACAAAGGTGTGGTGCAGGGCGGCAGCACTATTACCATGCAGGTGATCAGGCTTTCAAAAAAAGATAACAAAAGAAATATCTGGAATAAATTAAAAGAAAGCATTTTAGCCGTGCGGCTGGAACTGTCTTATTCTAAAAAAAGTATTCTGGCATTATACACAAGCAATGCTCCGTTCGGCAGCAATATTGTAGGACTTGATGCAGCGGCATGGAGGTATTATGGCCGCAGCGCCGATAAACTAAGTTGGGGAGAAATGGCAACGCTTGCCGTCTTGCCCAATGCTCCAGCCCTTGTTCATCCCGGCAGAAACAGGAATACCTTATTAAAGAAAAGGAACCGGTTGCTCGACAATTTGTTAGCGGATGGGAAAATAGACAAAGCCAGTGCTGAACTCGCCAAACTGGAATCACTGCCTGACGAGCCTTTGCGGTTACCACAAAATGCATCGCACCTGCTGCAGCGTTTTATAAAAGACAACAAAGTCTGGAAGCAGCAAACAAAAATCAAAACGACCATTGATGGCAATCTGCAAAAAAATATTTCAAGGATCGTTCAGCAACATCAATCTGTTTTAAAAGGGAATGGAATTAATAATGTTTGTGCCATTGTACTTGACGTAGAAACCGGAAACACGTTGGCATATGTAGGAAATATTAAAGATGCCCACGACAGAGAGATGGAAGCCGATGTAGATGTGATTGCAGCGCCACGCAGTCCGGGTAGTGCATTAAAACCTATTTTGTATGCAGCGATGTTAAGCGATGGCTTGATCTTACCCAATTCAATCATTCCCGATATTCCTACACAGATTGGAAGTTATGCTCCCAAAAATTTTGATCTGAATTATGACGGTGCAGTTCCTGCAAACCGGGCTTTGTCCAGAAGTTTAAATGTACCGGCAGTAAAAATGCTGCAGCAATATAAATACCAGCGCTTTTATGAAACACTTCAGCAATGCGGCATTACAACTTTAAATAACAATGCGGATTTTTATGGATTGAGTCTGATCCTCGGTGGCTGCGAAGTAACTCCCTGGGATCTTGCAGGAGTTTACGCATCTATGGCACGTAGTTTAAATCACCAGACAAAGAATCATGGAAAATTGGATGCAAAAGATTTTCATGGAGCAAGGTATCGGACAACAGACGACAGGCGACGGACAACGGACAATGCACAACAACAAACCACAAGCATTCCCTTAGATGCAACGAGCATTTACTTCGCCTTTCAGGCCATGCAAGATGTAATGCGGCCCGGCGAAGAAGGCCTTTGGCAACAATTTTCCTCATCCCAAAAGATAGCCTGGAAAACCGGCACCAGCTTTGGTTTCAGGGATGGATGGGCGGTAGGCTTAACACCAAAAAATGTTGTGCTCGTTTGGGTTGGCAATACCGATGGCGAAGGAAGGCCAGGCTTGGTTGGCGTACAAACAGCAGCACCAGTCCTCTTTGATATTTTCAGATTGTTGCCGAATAATAAGTGGTTCGAAAAACCAACATATAATTTCTCCTATGTTCCTGTGTGCAGGCAAAGTGGCTACCGTGCAAATATTGATTGCCCTGATGTGGATACTTTATTCTCTCCTCCCAATGGCTTAAAAGTTCCTCAATGCCCTTATCACAAAATGATTCATTTGGATGCAACTGGAAATTACAGAGTTACAGAAGCCTGCGAATCTCCATCAACCATGCAACACAAAAGCTGGTTCATCTTAACACCGGCTATGGAATATTATTATAAGCAACGCAATATTGATTATGCTCCGCTTCCTCCCTTTAAACCCGGCTGCGAATTTGCCGAGACCGGAAAATTAATTGAGATCATCTACCCACAACCCAATGCAAAAATTTATGTACCGCTTGAAATAAATGGTGAAAGAGGTAAAACTGTTTTTACCGCTGCTCACCGCAGGGCTGGTGCAAAAATTTTCTGGAGTTTAGATGATGAATTTGTTGGCACCACACAAAATTTTCATCAGATAGGATTAAATCCAGCACCAGGTAAGCATATCATCACATTAGTAGATGAAAATGGCATCAGTGTTTCAAGGCAGTTTGAAATACTGGAAAACGAAAAGTAAACTTTCTTTTCAAAAGAATTTTTTATGTAAACTTTTTATGTGTTGCATCATGATAAAAAATTATTATGAAAACACTGTTATCAAAACTGTTGCTTGTACATATCTGTATCATAGTTTCACAAATTACATATGCACAACCCGCTCAAAAAACAATTGATACTAAAATTGAAAAGGCAACCGTCTTTTTAAATGGCGCTCAAATAAACCGTGCAGGAAAAATTTCAGTAAATCCTGGCACTACTCAAATTGTATTCAGTGGCATATCTCCTTATATCAACAGCCAGAGTATCCAGGTAAAAGGCGAAGGTAATTTCACTGTGCTTTCGGTTGTACATAAATTAAACTACTTGCAGGAGCAGGCCAAGCAGGCTGATATACAAAAAGTGGATGACCTGAAAGAACTGTTACAGGATAAGATAAACATGGAAAACAATATGATGGCTATTTATCTGAATGAAGAAACATTGTTATCAAAAAACCAAGGCATTGTTGCACAGAATACCGGGCTTAAAATGAGCGATTTAAAAGATGCTGCAGATTTTCACCGCATACGTTTGACAGAATTGAAACAAAAAGAAACTGAAGTTAATAAAACACTGAAGAAACTGAATGCAGAAATGGCCAAACTGAACAAGCAACGTGACGAACTAAACAAGCAGGCAAGTACCGCCACCAGTGAAGTAGTGGTAACAGTTGAAAGTAAAGAAACGGTTAGTGCTGATTTTAACATGAGTTATTTTGTTGATAAAGCAGGCTGGTATCCCACTTATGATATCAGGGTGATTGATATTCTCCATCCTATAACCATGGCATACAAAGCAAATGTGTATCAATCTTCTGGTGAAGACTGGAAAAATGTAAAACTTACTTTATCTACAGCAAACCCAAAACAAAATGGCGAAAAGCCCTATTTGTCTGTTTGGTACCTCAGTTATTTTAATCCGCAGTTTTATGAATTAGGCAGTAGTGGCATATATAATCCCAATATCAGATCTGTCACCGGAAGGGTAACAGATCAATACGGAAACCCGGTTTCTTTTGCCACAGTAAAGATAAAAGGAACAAATACAGGTGTTTCAGCAGATGCCAATGGTAATTTCAGAATAACCGTTCCACTTAATGCATCAACAATTATTTTTTCCGGCGCAAGTTTTCAAAACAGAGAGTTATTCGTTTCATCTAATTTGATGAATGTTACATTACCACCAGGTGCGACTTCAGATCTTAAAGAAGTTGTTGTAACATCTGCCTATGGCATTAAGCGTACAGCAAGAAGTATTTCAAAGTTTGGCGCTGAAGAAAGTATCCCTCTCACCATTTCAGAAAAAGAAAACAGTACCAGTTTTTCATTTGATATAGAAACACCCTATACTA
>JBATAS010000261.1:0-19680 GCA_049661965.1 Ferruginibacter sp.
AAAAAATAATGTTGCAGCTCTTGCTCAAACAACTGAGCCCGACCGGCGGGATGCTGTAAATAAAGAAACTGTTACAGTAAACAATAAAGAAAATACCGCCGAAGCAAATAATCAGCGTTCTGTAGAGAAAAATCTGGTCAAAGAAAACAGTAGTAATAATTTACCCAACCCCTATTCTGATAAATTTAACAATGCCGGAAGTAACAAAACTATTGCAGCAACCGTAATACCTGAAAACAACGACAGCAGGGTTTCCGGAAACAATGCTGTTATTGCAAGAACCGGTTCAAAAGAAAGAAGAGCCAATAACATTGTTGCTAACCTTAATAAAACAGAGATTGAACAGTCAGCAACTGTTGCCATGCAGGCGGTAAATAAAAATACTGCCGGTGATGATGAAAATAACCGTTACCTGAATATAGATGATAAAGAAAAAAGGACTGGACTTGGCGGGTTTTTACGTAAAGCAAAAAGAATAATTGAACGTACCACAAACATTAATACCGGCGAAGGAATAAAAGTTGCCGGGTTTGAGATCGCATTAAAATAATCACCTAAAATTGAAACAAATGAAAAAGCTAACATTAGTTTTAGCCACAGCAATTATTTGCCTGAGCTCAAAGGCGCAGGAAGATAAAGGCAAAACCAACGAAACAAAAGATACCATCCGTATTGGCGGAATGATTATTGTTAAAAAAGGAAAACCCAGGAGAGATGGAGACATAGAGGTTAATATTGGCAATCACAGAAAGTACAAAAAAAATAAAAACATAAGTACTAACTGGTGGATACTTGATCTAGGATTTGCCAATTACAACGACCAGACGAATTATGCCAATGCAGGTTCATATCTTATAAACAGACCAGGTTACCCCGCACTTGATAAGAATGATTTTAAACTTAAAGCAGGCAAAAGCATTAATGTAAACCTATGGGTATTTATGCAACGGGTTAATTTAATAAAGCATCATGTAAATCTTAAATACGGGTTAGGTATTGAATTAAATAATTACCGTTACAAATCGGTCATCAGTTATAAAGAAGGTGGGCTGGTGCCTTACACCGCCAATACGCAAACCAATGCGGCATTTATTTTCAGAGATTCAATTTCTTTTTCAAAAAATAAACTGGCTGCCGATTATCTTACTGTACCTGTAATGCTGAATTTTGCATCAAATCCTTTTAACAATAAAAAAGGAATCAGCCTGAGTGTAGGTGTTAGTGCAGGATATTTATACAGCCAGCGCAATAAGCAAAAAAGCAGCGAAAGAGGTAAGTTTAAAAACAAAGGTGATTATGATCTGGAAAGGTTTAAGTTTTCATATGTTGCCGAACTGGGGCTTGGCCCGGTAAGGCTTTATGGTTCGTATAGCCCCAATTCCATCTACGAAAAAAGCCTCGACATGCGGCCCTATAATATCGGGTTCAGGTTCAGCAACTGGTAAAAGCTCTCTCACTCAGTCCTTTACCCATTGCGGTTTATACCAAAATGGGTGAGGGATGAGTATCGTATAAATACTTCCTGAAAACCCGGGAAGTATTTTATTTTTCCACATTCTTTCATTTATGTTAATGTTTTCCGCAGGAATAAAATATTTTTATGCGGCACGTCGTTTGTAATAAAAAGGAAAATTATTTACCAGATGAAAATTACCCGGATATTAATAATCAGTATGCTTACCATAGCTGTTACATTAGTTTCCTTTATGCCAGTAAAAAAGAAAAGAACAGCAGTTAGAAAAACAGAAACTCAAAAGGCTGCCGGTAAAGACAGCATTTTAAATCCCTACTATATTATTGTTGACAAGAGTGATTACGAACTATATGTATATGATGATGAAGGATGGTATGCCACCTACCCGATTGTTTTTGGCAGTAAAGACCTGAGTGATAAAATGAAAGAAGGCGATAAGAAAACCCCTGATGGGGAATTTAAGGTCATCCTAAAAAAAATACATCCCAAATGGGGGCCAGAGCTGCTGCTTGATTATCCCAACGAAATAAGTGTTCAAAGATTTAATGAAAGAAAAGCAAAAGGAATTATACCTAAAAACTCCAGGATAGGCAACGGTATTGCTATACATGCTACCAGGCCACAGGAAGAATGGACAATTGATAATTTCTATAACTGGACTGATGGTTGTGTATCGGTAAAATATACCGAAATGAAAGATCTGTACAGTTATATACCCGTTGGAACAAAAGTGACTATCCGTCAATAATATTCAGCACTATTTTAATTTTATCATAAGCGCATGGCCATTCAGGTTGTGAATGATCTGCCTGTCGGGAAGATGCCTGTATTCTTCCACCAGTTTTGTAACGCCCGTGCAACTGTGAAATCCATAGTCATCAAAAACAACTACACCACCAATAATCATTTTATCCCAAACCCATTCCAGGATATCTTTTGCTGATGTGTAGACATCCACATCAATATGACAGATACCAAATGTTTCGTTGGCTAAAATTTTATCAGCAGTGTCCTCGGGAAAAATTCCTTTTAATATTTTAAAATACGGGTAGCCGCTTTTGTTTTTCAGCACATCCTCTACAATATGCTGGCTGGTATCTTTGTGTTCTCCGCCGGTATAAAAATTATCATTAGCACCTGCCTTTGCCACGCCTTCAAAAGTATCGGCAAGGTATAAATTGGCTTTGCTTTTTTTAATGTTTAATTGCCTGGCCATAATGCCGGCTGTTCCCCCACGCCAAACACCTACTTCCAGTATTGCAGCATGTTGGTCGAGCGAATGAATTTTAGCCACCAGTTGCCATAGTTCGTAGCAACGGTAAATATCAACTAAGGTATTTTTTTTGATCTGGTTGTATATATGCATAAACGCCTCATCGCCCAGCCAGGGCGCATAATTGGCCGAAGGGAACGACATGCCATAATGCAGCCCGTCAATACTGAAAGTAGCTTTGCCTTTGTATACAGGGCTTTTACCAATATAGATGCCCGTATTATTAAAAAGGGAATGAATGATTTTTTTCAGTGACATATGTTGATTGTAATATTTAATGGCAAATAATCTGCAAAACAAAGGATTTTATTTTTAATGGCGGATAAATATCAGGCTTCCGTCTCCATAGCTGAGAAAACGAAAATCATTTTGCAGGGCATGGGTATAAATTTGATGCCAGCCGGTTGGTCCGGTAGCTGCAGCAACCAGTAACAACAAAGTAGATTGTGGCTGATGAAAATTAGTTACAATGGCTTTGGCAATCTTAAAATCATAACCAGGGGCAATTAAAATTTGTGACTGGGTAAATAATCGCTGCAGATCATTTTTTTTGAGCCATGTTACCAGTGCCTTCAAAGCTTCTTCAGCAGTAATATTGCAATTTGCCAAAGCTGTTTCATATACTTCCCATTGGTTGATATCTATATGTGCAATATTGGGTTGTAAACTTGTTTTAACCCCCAGCCAGTATAAACTTTCAATAGTTCTTAATGAGGTTGTACCAACTGCCACAATGTTTTTATTTAATTGGGTAATCAGTGTTTCAATAAATGCTGCACTTACATCAATCCACTCGGCATGCATTTCATGATCCTGCATGATGACCGCTTTCACAGGTTTAAAAGTACCGGCTCCCACATGCAGTGTAACAAAATCAGTTTGAATATTTTTTTTGACAAGCCGGTTAAAAATATCTTCAGTAAAATGTAATCCGGCAGTGGGTGCGGCAACAGAACCTTCATCTTTAGCATAAATGGTTTGATATCGTTCTGTATCTCCGGCCTCAGTCTTTCTTTTAATGTATGGTGGTAACGGAATATCGCCACATTGTTCAAGTACTTCAGCAAAACTCAAGCCTGCAGGCTCCCACGAAAACTCAACAATATATGCATCGGAAAGTTTTTCAATTAATCTTGCTCTTATTGTCCACTGCTCATTGCTCACTGCCAACTTCAATTCTAATGCATCCTCCTTCCACTTGCTCACTCCGCCAATCATACACTTCCATTTAACCGAACCTTTTTTGTTCATCACGTGGCTGTACTCATTTATCTCTTCATAAGGTTCCAGACAAAAAACTTCTATAACGCCGCCACTGTTTTTTTGAAAACGTAAACGTGCTTTAATTACTTTGGTATTGTTAAAGATGAGAAAACTGTCTGCAGGTAAATATTTATCTATGTTCTTGTAAATATCCTGCTGAATTTCGCCATGCTTATAAATCAATAATCTGGATGCATCACGTTCGGCCAAAGGATGTAGGGCAATCCTGTCATTTGGCAGGTCATAAGTATAATCCAGTATCGAAATATTTTTTGGATGCATCATTTTAAAAAAAAGCAGGATTTCTGTTAATCATTTATCAGCAGAAACAGCACAATAGCTGTACGGATGAGGGGTTTAAAGATTTTTTTCACTGTAAACCACTGGTTTCTGCAAAAGTATAAGTAAATATGTTGCGAACGGTAAATAATTAATATGTAATAATTGTACTTTTGAAACCTCCTTAAATTATCAAAATATATACTATGCAGTTTATTAAACAGGTTTTCTTTTCAATTTCTTTATTGCTTGTGTTGGGTGTAAATGCACAAACCGGCAAATTTGAATGGAAAGAAGCAACATCTGGCGGCTTTACATATAAATATGTAACCAACGATCCTGCCAAAGCAAGATTTTATACTTTAAAAAATGGCTTAACAGTTATTCTAAGCCCTACCAATAAAGACCCACGTATACAATGCTATGTAGCTGTTAAAGCAGGCAGTAAAACTGATCCTGCAACAAACACAGGGCTTGCACATTACCTGGAGCATATGGTGTTTAAAGGAACTGATAAGTATGGCTCTTTAGATTGGGCAAAAGAAAAACCTGAATTGGATAAGATTGATGATCTGTATGAAGTGTATAACAAAACAACAGATGTTGAAAAGCGTAAAGCTATCTATCATCAGATTGATTCTATATCCGGCGTTGCCTCCAAATATTCAATTGCCAATGAGTATGATAAGATGATGAGTGCCATGGGCGCACAGGGCACCAATGCGTTTACGTCTTTTGAGCAAACTGTATATACAGATGACGTTCCTGCAAGTGCCATTGACAAATATCTGGCAGTGCAGGGAGAGCGTTTCCGCAACCCGATATTGAGAATATTCCATACCGAACTGGAAGCTGTGTATGAAGAAAAAAACCGGGGACTGGATAGTGATGGCAGAAGGGTTTTTGAAAAACTGTTTGCCGAGCTTTTTAAAAATCATAATTACGGATTGCAGACAACTATTGGTACTATTGAGCATTTAAAAAATCCATCACTGGTTGAAATCAGAAAATACTTCAACAAGTATTATGTGCCAAATAATATGGCGGTTGTTATGAGTGGCGATTTTGATCCGGATATGATGATTAAAAAAGTAGATGCTACTTTCTCTTACATGGTTAATAAACCCTTTGCAAAATATACTTTTCAGCCGGAGCAACCAATCACTTCGCCAATTGTTGCTGAAGTTGTTGGCCCCGATGCTGAAAATGTAACCATCGGATTCAGGCTGGAAGGAAATAAATCAAAAGACGTTTTACTGGCCGACCTGGTTGGTCAGATTCTTACTAATGGAAAAGCCGGGTTGATGGATCTGAACCTGGTAAAAAAACAAAAATTACTCGGTGCATCGGCACAAGCCTTTACCTTAATTGATTATGGCGTTTTGTTTATGCAGGGCAGGCCTTCATTAGGTCAGTCGCTGGAAGATGTAAGAGCGTTGATGCTGGGCGAAATTGAAAATCTGAAGAAAGGGAATTTTGATGATGACCTGATCACTTCAATTATCAATAACCTTAAAAAAACAACTATCCAGGCAACTGAAACATACGGCTCAAGAGCAAGTAACTTAATGGATGCCTTTACCAATGAACTGGACTGGCAAACACAGGTTGCTTATACCGATCAGTTATCTAAATTAACCAAGAAGGATATTGTTGCATTTGCAAACAAATACTTTGGTGATAATTATGTAGTTATTTTAAAGCGTAAAGGTGAGAGCGATAATATTATTAAAGTTGAGAAGCCGCCAATTACACCGGTTGAAACAAACCGCAACTCACAATCTGAGTTTGTAAAAAAGGTTAACGATATGCCGGCCACTTCGGTTAAACCGGTTTGGCTCGATTATAACAAGGATGTACAAAGGGCAAAAGTTGGACCTGCTGATGTTTTGTATGTACAAAATAAAGACAACAGCCTTTTTCGCTTACGTTACCGTTTTGATATGGGAACCTGGAATGATAAAAAATTAAGCCTGGCTGCACAATACATCCAGTTTTTAGGAACTGATAAAATGAGCACCGAAGATATTACCAAGGCGTTTTATAAAATTGCCTGCAGTTTTAATGTAGGCGCATCAACAGAGTACACAACAGTGACTATAGAAGGGCTGCAGGAAAATTTCGGCAAAGCTGTTCAGTTATTTGAAGACGTTTTGAAGAATTGTAAAGCTGATGAGGATGCTTTAAAATCATTAAAGGCAAGGATCATCAAATCCAGGACCGATGCCAAGTTGAATAAAGGGGCAATCATGAGCGGATTGAACAATTATGCCCGTTATGGTGCAAATAATCCGTTTAATTACACCCTGAGTGATGATGAACTGAAGAATATAACTTCAACAGAACTGCTGAATACTTTACACAGTTTAAACAGTAATAAACACAGTATTTTGTACTATGGCCCGCAGCCACTGGCTCAGTTTACCGCAGGTTTAAAATCCATGCATAGCATACCGGCTGCATTTAAACCGGGCAATGCAAAAGTGAAATTTGCATTGGCAGAACAAACTAAAAACCAGGTTTTATTTGCAGATTATAATATGGTGCAGGCTGAGATACGCTGGGTAAGGAATACAGCGCCTTATAGTGCTGATAAAGAACCGGTGATTGATATGTTTAATAATTATTTTGGTGGTGGCATGGGGTCATTGGTTTTTCAAACTATACGGGAGTCGAAAGCGCTGGCTTATTCAACATTTGCTTTTTATGCAAAGCCCGATAAAAAAGAAGACCAGTTTTATACACTTGCCTATGTAGGTTGCCAGGCCGATAAATTCAATGAATCAATTACTGCCATGAACGAATTGCTGAATGATATTCCGGATGTGGAAGAGAATATCAAGAATGCAAGAGCAGGTATTAAAAAAGATATTGAAACTGAACGCATCACCCAGGATGGAATTATTTTCAATTACCTGACTGCACAGCGAAAAGGATTGAATGATGACATCCGGAAGAAATCTTACACGGCCGTTGATAAAATCGGGTATAAGGAATTGAAGCAGTTTCACTCGGAGTATATCGCCAACAAGCCATATACTTACTGTATTGTAGCTTCGGAGAAAAAATTAGGTGAAGAAGAAATGAAGAAGTTTGGTGAAGTGAAAAAGTTAAGTCTGGAAGATATATTCGGGTATTAATAGTGATTGAATTTTGTTTTTATGAAAGCCAGGTCAATAAAGACCTGGCTTTTTTATGTAAACAAAATAAAAAAAGCATCATGTAAGTGTACCGTATAAAACTTACAATTATGAGATGGATAATTTTATCTGCAGTTGTATTATTTCAAATAACTGCATCAGCACAAAACACTACAGCAGAAAATATTATTGAGGGCGGCAAAGCCCTGGTTGAACTCGTACGTGTTCTTAAAATGCCTGTGTACACAGGTTATCAGCCTAATGTTGTGGAAAAGATTGACAGTTGTAAATTAAAAAGTGTAAGCGATCTAAGCTTTAAAAACAGCACCGACAAGAGTATTTATATAAGCCTGTTCAGGCGTAATGGCAATGCGTATGAAACTAATGTGCTTACTATAAAAGTTTTGCCAAAGGCACAGGAGTATTGGTATGAATTAAAGTCGGGTATATACAAATATAAAATTGAAATGGACGGTGAAGAGGAAGAAGACCGCGTTATATACCGGGAAGGCGAAATGAAACTGGCAGCATGCGAAAACCAGGTAAAGGAAATCAAATAGAAAACTTATTGCTTGCCCTGGCCCTCTTTAATTTTTAAAACAGTATCCATAGCAACGTGCCTGATGATTTCAGAACTATGCTTTGCATCGGGCCATTGAATTTCTATTTCTTCTATGCTCACCGCATTGCCAAGTCCTGCCGAAACCAGTAACGGGTTTGAACCAAAACTTCCTCCGGTATTCACCACATGATAAAAATTTTGAAAACTCTCATCTGGTAATTTTGTTTTTATCCTGACTCTGGCGCCAATGGCAGCCCTGTTTGATGCAACGCCTTCCAGTTTTAATTTTATCCAGTGATTACCATTATTGGTGCTGTTTTCAAAAAGGGTATTTCTGAAACGATCACCTTCCACAGCACCGCCGGTTACCATATAAATATCCTGGTCGCCATCATTATCAATATCGGCAAATGCAATAGCATGGCCTTTTTGAATATGGCCTGTATTGGTAGCATAGGTAATATCTTCAAATCTTTTACCCCCAATATTATGATATAACTTATCAGGAACGATGCTGGTAAATTCGGGAGCACCGGTACCTAAATAAAAATCGGGCCAGCCATCATTATCTATATCACCAAAATTGCAACCCATGGTATAGTTGATATGATCTACTGCGTAGACTTTACTTACATCGGTAAAAGTATTATTGCCATTATTGTGATATAATCTGGGTAATTCCCCGATTGGTGCCAGACCAAGCATATCACGTGCTGCATCTTCACCTACCAGCGAAAATCGTTTGGTATCGTAACCTGCAACAAAAATATCTTCGTTACCATCATTGTCAAAATCAAAAAACCAGGCAGGGAAACTGCGAAACGGTTCTTCTACGCCGGCCGATTTTGAAATATCAACAAATGTTCTTTCACCCGAAACTTTTCCCGGGTTGTTTAAAAATAATTTATTGGGTAGCCCCAATGCAGAAATATAAAGTTCGGGAAAACCATCATTGTTTATATCACCCCAAACAGAACCTTTTACAAAACTGGTAAAGTTTAATCCATACCTGGCAGATACATCAGTAAACTTTCCTTTTACATTCATAAACAACTGGCATGGGTAATTTTCATGTCCTACAAAAAGATCTATCCATCCATCATTATTAAAATCGCCCCAGGTGGCGGTTTGTGTAGGCGCAGGAGAGTAAAGCCCTGTTTCAATAGTTACGTCTTCAAAACTATTGTTGCCATTATTTTTTAAAAGCGAAAAGGGGAATTTTGCATTCTTACCCAGCCATCCTCCACGCAGCACAAGTATATCGGCAAAACCATCATTGTTATAATCTGCATGAATTAAATTTAACCCCCCGGTTATACCAACCAGACCAGATGCTGCCGTCTCATTTTTAAAAGTGCCGTCTTTTTGTTGGTGCATATACCTGATCTGGTCGCTCAATCCATAAGAAGATGCCATGATATCAAGCAGCCCGTCATTATCAAGATCTTCAACAACGCAGCCTCCCGATATGCCGTTCATATCAACAGCTTTGGCAGTGGCTACATCTTTTAAAATGATATCAGATTTTTGTTTACTGAATATTCCGGGTTCAAGAAGCCATTGTTGAGGAACTTCATTGGGATATTTGTTCAGTGTCATATAAGCAACATTGATTAAATATCTCGACTGCAGATCGTTGGGAAATTTGCTCAACAGGGCTGTATACATTTCGATTGCTTTTTCCGAACCCGTAGTCAGTTTATGCAACCCCCCGCCTTGTATAGGCAGGATACAGCTTTGAGCATTATGGTTGGCAGCACAGTTTTCCAGTTCGCCTTTTCGCATGTAAGCAATGGCCAGCAAATCAAAGAAAGGTTTTGATTGTTCGTTTAAGTTTTCGGCAGTAAACTTCATGGCCGAAATTAACTGTGTGAGTACTGCAATAGCTTCCTCCGTCTTGCCTGCATTTAAAGCCTCATTACTATATTGAAAATAAGTGTTAAGTCTCTGATAGGGATCGGTAACTGTATCAAGTTTTTTTCTGAACAACCCCATACGGGCTTCATTCATCAGGTAAAAATCTTCGGGGTTGGCATGTTTGCCAATGCTGTCAAGTATCCTTACCATTTTTAATGTACCTGCAGTTTGGGTAACGGTAGAAACAATGGGTACACCTTCAGGATCGCAGCAGCTTTTCATTTGAGCATTAGTATCAACGGAAATGAAAAGAAAAATGAACAACGATGTATATCTATAACAATACTTCATGTATGCCTGTTATTTAAGAAATCAAATTTAAAACAATTAAGCTGGAGAATTTTTTTGCAGACCAGGCTTCGTTAATTTATATCTTCCCCTGTTGTATTTCCTCAACAACCGCAGGGTCAAGTAAAGTAGTTGTGTCGCCCAGATTCTTTGTTTCACCTTCCGCTATCTTTCTCAAAATACGCCGCATGATTTTTCCGCTGCGTGTTTTTGGCAGTCCGTTTACAAACTGAATCTTATCAGGTTTCGCAATAGCACCAATTACTCTTGTAACGGTTTGTAAAATATCTTTTTTGCTTTGTTCATCATCGCCGTGTTTCTGGCTCATGATCACATAAGCATAAATGCCCTGCCCTTTTACATCATGCGGATAACCAACAACAGCACTTTCCACCACGCCTGCATGCATGTTAATGGCGTTCTCTACTTCGGCTGTACCAATACGATGGCCGCTTACATTCAGCACATCATCAACACGACCGGTAATTCGATAAAATCCATCAGTGTCTTTCATGGCACCGTCACCGGTAAAATATAAATTTGGGTAGCTGGCAAAATAATTTGTCCGGCAACGTTCATGGTCGCCATAAGTAGTTCTTAAAATTGAAGGCCATGGGGCTTTAATACAAAGATTCCCTTTTTGTAAACCTTCTTCATCGGTTCCTTCCACTTCGTTTCCTTTTTCATCAAGTAAAACAGGTTGCACACCTGGCATTGGCAATGTTGCCCAGCCCGGTCTCGATGGCGTAATGCCTGCCATGTTTGAAATTAAAATACCACCGGTTTCTGTCTGCCACCAGGTATCAACAATCGGGCATTTTTTCTTTCCTATATTTTCATCATACCAATGCCATGCTTCTTCATTGATGGGTTCGCCAACGGTCCCTAAAACTTTTAAGGAAGAAAGATCTTTTCCTTTTAAGGGATCTAAACCATAACTCATCAAACTACGGATGGCTGTTGGAGCTGTGTATAATGTATTCACTTTGTATTTGTCAACGATATCCCAAAACCTGCCGGCATCGGGCCATGTAGGAATACCTTCAAACATCAGCGATGTTGCCCCGGCACTTAACGGACCGTATACAATATAACTATGACCTGTTATCCAGCCAATATCTGCTGTGCAGAAAAAAACATCACCGGGTTTGTATTGAAAAACATTTACAAAAGTGTAGTTGGTCCAAACCATATAGCCGGCACTGCTGTGTACCACACCTTTTGGTTTACCTGTTGAGCCGGATGTGTATAAAATGAATAATGGATCCTCTGCATCCATTTCTTCCGCAGGAAAATTAATTGTTCCGTTTTGTTCTAACTGATCCTCTGCATGCAGCATTTCATCTTCCCACCACACATCTCTTCCTTTTATCATACTCACCGGTGTTCTGGTTCTTGTATAAACAATAACACGCTTTACAGTTTTGTTGCCAATCAATGCATCATCAATAATACTTTTTAGCGGAATGTCTTTTCCGCCACGGTAAGCACCATCGCAGGTAACAATAAATTCTACATCGGCATCTTCTAAACGATCAGCAATACTTTGTGCACTAAAGCCGCCGAAGATTACACTGTGTATAGCGCCAATTCTTGCACAACCTAAAACTGCATAAGCCAATTCGGGTACCATGCCCATATATATGCAAACCCGATCTCCTTTTTTAACACCGTTATTTTTTAATACCTGTGCAAACTGGCAAACCCTTTTGTGCAATCTTGCATAGGTAACTGTTCTGGTTCTTTCTTCGGGGTTATTAGGTTCCCAGATGATGGCGGGTTTGTCGGCCATGGTTTCTAAATGCCGGTCAATACAATTTTCGGTGATGTTGAGTTTGGCGTTGGTAAACCATTCCACTTTCGGGTCTGTAAAATTCCAGTTTAAAATTTTGTCCCATTTTTTTCGCCAAAGAAAATTTTCTGCAATGGCTCCCCAAAAACCTTCGGGATCTTCTACACTTTTTTTATAATCGTTGTGATATTGTTCTAAAGATGTTATTTGATAAGGATATGCCATTATGTTGCTTGAGTTTACTTTACGGTCAATTTAATATATTTATAGCTGCTAATCCCAAATTTCGTTATAAAAGATCAATATGACAACAACTCCTGCAAAAGGAATCGGAAAAATAATATTCTCTTCTTCATTGGGCACGTTGATTGAGTGGTACGATTTTTACATTTTTGGTATGTTGGCCAAAACAATCTCCATCCAGTTTTTTCCAGAAGGAAATAACACGGCAGCTTTATTAAGTACGCTGGCCATTTTTGCAGCAGGTTTTTTAGTTCGTCCTTTTGGTGCCCTGGTTTTTGGCAGACTCGGAGACCTCATCGGCAGAAAATATACTTTCCTGCTCACCTTGGTTTTAATGGGCGGCTCTACTTTTTTAATTGGCCTGGTACCAGGTTATAAAACTATTGGCATTGCTGCGCCCTTGCTTGTTTTATTATTACGATTGATACAGGGACTTGCACTTGGTGGTGAGTATGGCGGCGCAGCAACCTATGTTGCCGAACATGCACCCAAAGGAAAAAGAGGTTATTACACAAGCTGGATACAAACCACGGCCACGCTTGGTTTGTTTGTGGCGTTGGGTATCATCATGCTGGTAAAGGCAAACATGAGTGATGCATCATTTAATGCGGAGTGGGGCGGATGGCGTTATCCATTCTGGATTTCTATTTTACTTGTGGGCGTTTCTATTTATATACGATTGAAGATGAGTGAATCGCCGTTATATACAGCGTTAAAAAAAGAAGGTAAGACATCCACCAATCCATTAAAAGAAAGTTTTGGGCATAAAACAAATTTTAAAATGGTGCTGTTGGCTTTGTTTGGTGCGGTGATGGGGCAGGGTGTTATCTGGTACACCGGACAGTTTTATGCACAGAGTTTTTTAGAGAATACCGTTAAACTGGATTTTATACAAAACCGTGAAATTTTATTATGGGCAATTGGCCTGGCCACACCTTTCTTTTTATTTTTTGGATGGCTGAGTGATAAGGTTGGCAGAAAATGGATCATGCTGACGGGGATGTTGCTGGGCGTTATTTTTTACAGGCCGATATTTAATACTTTTTTAAAAGATGCGGATACGAAAGAATGGATAAAGCAAGGAATTGAAATAAAGGAATATCCACATATAGAACAACAGCCCGTTAAAACTGACAGCATTGAGCAACGGGATAAACCCATGCTGGTTATAATTGAACATAGCAAATCAGTCTTCACATTTATAGACGGGAGAAAATTTACGGCAATCAGTGCTGATACAATGCAGCATTGGCCATACAATGTAACTGTTAATTTAGATGAAAAAATAATATACAAAGATAAAATATTGAATACATCACTCAAATGGAAATTCATCCTCCTCGTCTGGATAATGATCATCTTTGTAACAATGGCCTATGGCCCAATTGCGGCATTCCTTGTTGAATTGTTTCCAACAAAGATTCGTTACACATCCATGAGCCTGCCTTATCATATAGGCAATGGTGTGTTTGGCGGATTGGTTCCGTTTATTGCTACACTTCTGGCAACTACATTTACAACCGATCCACTGGTTGGGCTTTGGTATCCCATTGGCGTTGCCGCATTGTGTTTTATCATCGGTGCATTATACCTCAGCAATAAAATTGATAAAGACGTTAACGATTAAAATATGCCGGGAGGACGTCTTACCGGCGAAAAAAATAAAAACATGAATACAGTTAAAAAGATAATGGGTCTTGTCTGGATAATTTTAGCACCAGTAATTATTTATTTTTTGGTAACAAGTGCCATTCACAATATCAGCAGCGGCGGAACAAAAGATATTAACCAACCTATACCGTGGATAATCATCATTGGCATATTTACACCCATTGCCATTGGGTTGATGATATTTGGTTATTATGCACTGAAAGGAGAGTATGATAAACTGCCGGAACGTTCGAAAGATGTATAAAAGTGCAGAAATACCAGATGCAGGGTATTTATTGGGGCTGGTATAAATGCTAACTTGCTGTAAATTCTTACTGATGAAAAAGAGTTTATTACTATTTACGATTTTCTTTTCCGGTTCAGCTTTTGCCCAATCGCCATCATTAAGTGTAAATATAAAAATGAGTTCAGCAAAAGTTGGAGCAGTTCAATATAAAATAGAAATGAAGATATGTGAGCCGGTAAAGAAGTCTGTGGTGAAAGCTTATTTTGATAATGAACACTCTGTTATTGACTTTAAAGCATTGACAGATTCTGATATCGTCTGCGGAAAATATATTTCAACGTACAATGCCGAAAAAGAATTTAACGAGTTTGAATACAGCAACCAGGTATTTGCCTGGGAGAAAATCATTGTCTGGAAAATTACCAACATATCTTCCAGAGATTTGAAACAACCTATGTACTTAGTACTGCCTGTAAAAATAAAATCGTTTATAACGCATATCGAAATAAAAGATATTGAGTTTCAAACAGGAAAAGTTATCTGGTTTGATGAAACAGGTGAAATTAACGCCAGTAAAAGACAGTTAATTAACCTGTCATTTAAAAATAAAAAAGGTGTTGCGCTTGATGAGAGTACACTCAAGGGCCTCCTCGATTAAAATTTTCAGTATATACATTATAAAGAGGGGCTCCAAACGGAGCCCCTCGGTTTTACATAGAACCGGCATAGCTTCTTTAGAAGAAATATTTGACGCCTAATTCTAATCCGCTGTTAAGATCATAGGTTTTTGACCTGCCTGCAGTATAGTATTTATAATCTTTGTCTTCTGCATTGGTGATACTGGCATCTAAATGGAGCATAGCATCTACGTAAATGTTTTCAACAACACGCATTCTTACCCCTGCGCCGCCTGCAGCTCCAAAAGTTATTTTCTCGTACTGATCCTTTGTATTTCCATTCATTTGGCTGTTGGTTGCATTTTTGATCTTTGAATCAAGCAATAAACCAACCTGTGGCCCCAGTTTTGCCGTGAACATGAATTTCTTTTCGGGATTGGAAATGTAAGTGAACATAACCGGCACTTTCAGGTACTTAAATTTTTGGGTGTACTTGCTGCTGCTGTCAATGTAACGCTGCCTGGTTGATGAATAAGTAAACTCTGTACCTATTCCCATACGCTTATTAAAATTGTAACCAGCACTTACGCCAAATGCATAACCGTGTCTTGCTTTATAATCCACTCCGGGTTTATCGGCATCGGTCTGGTTGAACATATAACTCAACCTGTTTCCTCCCTGTGCACCAATATAAAATCCTTTTTGTTGTGCTTTTGCTCCTGTAGCAATTGTAAATACTGCTGCTACAGTCATCATTGATAATAAAATTGCTTTTTTCATAACTTTAATTTTGTTTTTAATGGCCTTTATTTTTCAGGCTTTGTTTTAAAATTGTTTTTGTTTCTGAGTAAATCCTCTTGCGCATGTATGATTGATCAGGACACAAAAATATTGCGAGTTAAGGGGCTGTTAAATGGATTTATACAAACTGTGTATTATTTTATACAAACACACCTACAGCAATATTTTAAGAGAATTTGCAAAAGAAAGCAGGCTAAAAACTCCGGAATTAATGGTTTGTATTAAGAAAGAGGAGTTTTGTAGAAAATGCATATCTAGTTAAGTTATTTGTAGAAAATTTGTTCAGTGTATAAGCAAGGATACGAGCTTTTATACTGCAACCAGATTTCTAACTAAATACTTTTCAACATGAAAATTTTTATTTCCATCCTGCTTCTTGGCTCAACATTATTTGTAAATGGACAGGTTAAATTAATTCCTGCAAAAAAAATTGTTGACAGCAAATGGCTTAAGAACCAGCAATATCAAATGGCCTGGTATGCAATAAAAGATACTGCCAAGATTGAGATTGGTAAAGTGACCACTCAAATCGATGTTAAAAAAAACAGGGTTACAGTTATTACAGAGGTAAGTCTTAAACGAACACAATCGCCCTGGATAGACTCTACAATTGCCAATACCAAAGACCTGAACCCTGTTTATCATTCATCATATAACAGCCAGCGGGATATGATTTTGAATTTTGGAAAAACTGTGACCGGCTTTTATACCGACAAAACAAGTAAGGTTACCACCATAATTAATGATACGACCAACAGCGGTTACTTTGACAGTAATATCTATCCAGTGCTTATTGGCTGGCTGCCGTTAGAGGAAGGCTATAAAAAAGATATTTCTATTTATGACTATAACCCAAAGGGTAAAACCGGTATTTTAAAAGCAATGATCAGGGACGTAAAAAAGGGTACTATTGAAAGTAATAAATCCGGGCTTCATGATGTGTGGGTTGTTACCGTTTCGGATGAGATTGGCGGAGAAGATGCTGTAAGCACTTATTATATTGATATAGCCGACAGAAAATTATGGAAACAGGAATTGAATGCCGGTGCCAGGAAAATGCTGATGGAATTAATTGAGGAATAACAAGGCGAGCAAAATTCTTTCAAAGTAAACAAGGTTTGATAAGATAGTTATTAAGATTTTTGCTTAGTATAACTCCTGTCAGCAAATGGCTGCTTTTTTTAGCCTGTTCTTACTAAAAAATTATTGTAAAGTAATTTTTAGGTTTGCAAAGTCTCCATCTGATTGGTTTCCCACCCAAAATCCAATGTTACCATCTTTGCGGTTACTTAATTGTTCAACTACAAGGTCGGGAGTTGAATTATTATTTACATACACACTTATTTTGGGTATATTAATTACAACACGAACATGAAACCATTCATCTGGTAATGGGGAAGGGTTTAATGCATGTTCGTATTTATTTGGAAAATCCGTTCTCAGTTTTTGCCAGTCATAAGAGGGAAGTGAAATATACTGGGCAGAATGATTTTTCTTTTCAACATCTTGTGCCTGAAAATTAAATGGACGAAAATATATTGCATCCAGTGTATTATTATCTAAGCCGTGAAAAGCAATACCAACAAAACTTTGCTGCATTGTGTTTTTTCCTTTAATGTCAAATTCCAAAGTACCATTGCCAAAGCGGATATCATTTAGCCATGCAACTCCGTAATTATCATTGGCATCAAGATGAATTCCGTTTTTATTTTGTGAATCAGATAATATTGTTACGCTTCGATTAAAAGCTGTAATCTTATTTTGTCTTACAAGTTTTGTTAAGTCAGGAGTTATAACCTTTGCGTTCTGAGCAAAACAAGAAGTAGTAAAGAGTGATATAAATAGCAGGGAAATTTTTCCATTGACTATACTGCTGATTTGAAATACAGCAGCTTTGATTTTTTTTAGTTTGTATGCTTTCATTTTATGTTTTTAAGTTATTTAATAATTTGATTGTATAGTTCTTCAATAAAGTTTTCTGAACGCATTTTCTCTCCCAATTGCCGGGCTTTTTCTTTAAAGGAACTGTTGTTTATCAACTCTAAAATTTTTGGTTCCAGATTCTTTTCTGTCATCTTGCTGATCTTAATGCCCCTTGGTCCAATTCCTTTTTCATAAGCAATCCTGTCCCATACAAACTGATCAATAATGTGCGGAATTATCAATGAAACACAACCGTTTTTGATTGCCATATGTGTGGTGCCCGAGCCTCCATGATGTATAACACCGTACACTTTCGGAAAAATCCAATCGTAGGGAATGCCTTGCACAAAATGGAAAAGATCCCTGTCATAAGCTTCCGGCTCTGTTAGTCCACCAGAACAGGTGTTGATTATAGCAGGAATATTATTCCGCTTTAAGATATTCAGAATAATACCCGTTTTTTTCTCCGGCTCTGGATTGGTCATGCTTCCAAATGTTACCAGGATAATTTTTGAGTGCTTCTCTAAGAACTGAATTAACTCATTGTCCGGTTGCCAGTTCGTAGTTTTATCTCTTTCGTGAAAGCCCAGCACCTGAAGGTTTTCTTTCCAGTATCCTGGTCGTTCAAAAAGTTGTGGCGAGACAGCATAAATAGTTTTATGATTTTTAAGCGCATTTTTCACCTGGCGCTTGGTTATGCCGGTAGCCTGCAGCCATTTTACTGCCATCATTATGGCTTTTTTAAGTCCCCAGTCGGCAAGTTTATAGGTCAGCTTGTTAAAAAATTCTCCGTAGTTGCTGTGAAATGCAAGATGCGTATGCCTTTTTACATAATGTAAATAGGGTACAGGACTTACAAAAACAGTTTTACCGGGGTTGTTAATTTCCCAGATGACCGGGTACATTACTTTTCCATGATGAACAATTCTGTCTGGCTTATATTCTGAAACAGTTTTAAATTGCCTTTCAACCATCAACCTGTTATTCCTGCTTTGAATCTTAGCTAATTTAATGTAGGCAAAAATTTTCTTCCCTGTAGAGCCGCCACCACCAAGTGCAAACTTCCCTGTATCGCTTTCAAGCATTTCCATAAACTCGTTACCCAACGAAGCAAATTCAGTATTTGATTCTTCAGCAAGTGTTCTGAATTGTTCGGGAAACAAATACATCACTTCATGCCTTTTGTTTTTAAGCATCTCTCCAATTGCCAGGAAGGGTTCCATATCTCCACGTGTTCCTATTGATGTGATCAGTATTTTCATGTTTAATTAGCCGCCCCAGCAGACTGATGATGATTTTTTATTTTTTCTCCAATATAATTCATGGCCTTGTCATAAGTTTCAATGCCATGACCTACATCTTTAAATACTTTTATTTCTTTTAATGTTGTAAAAAGTTTCCTGGCATTTTCGATTGACTTCTGATATGGAAAAAGCAGATCTTTATCTCCTTCTAAAAGATAAGTGTCAACCTTAACCTGCGATAGTTCATCACTCATAAAGTAGGGCTTTTGCGATTTGTCTTTATATTGTTTAAGAGCAAACACTTCATAGTCTGTTATCAGTTGTTGAGATTCTTTTGAAAGTGTATGATTTGGTTTTGAAAAAACAGCCTTGTCAAGGAATTTTGAAACATTGTTTTCTGTGGGTCTGATGATGGGTAACAGATTATAATAAAGGTTTTTAAATTTCAAAGAAAATGATTGCAAACATCCGGGGTTTAAAAGAAATACAGCTTTTACTTTTTCAGGCTTTACAATTGCCAGCTTCATACAAATTAATCCGCCAAATGAAGCCCCTGCAATAAATGTTCTCTTTAAATTCAATTTGTCTAAAACTTCACCCGCCCAGTAACCATAGTCTAAAGATTTTATATCCGGCGTGGCTCCATCACTTAAGTTTGGAAGTCCGTTGGTTTCAATTAAAAATATTTTCAGTTGATGATTTAAATGATCCAGGTTTTTATCAAAATCCCAGAAGAGAGAACTAGTTCTTGCTCCCGGAAATATCACCAGGCTGTCCTTATAATCTTCATTTGTGTTCAGACTCCATACATGCGTCTTCCCGATTGCAGTATTTATTACTATCCTTTCATAAACTCTTTCATTGTTTGTCTCCAGGCGGGAAACCCAGTTATTGAAATAATCAATGTCTTTAGCAGGAGCCTTGAATTTTGAAATGCTTTTAATTTTCATTGCTTTTTAAATGATTT
>JBATAS010000262.1:0-2078 GCA_049661965.1 Ferruginibacter sp.
ATTGGTAAAAGAATGGTAGAGCAGAAAAACGGAAAAATTGTTTTCACCTGTTCGTTGTTAAGCTTCCAGGGCGGTATCAATGTACCTGGATACGCTGCCAGTAAAGGTGCCATATCATCTTTGCTGAAAGCATTCGCCAATGAATGGGCGCAGCATGGTATAAATGTTAATGGTGTTGCACCCGGTTATATAGCTACAGATAATACTACACAGTTACGGGAAGATCCGGAAAGAAGCGCAGCCATACTTTCACGTATTCCTGCAAGCCGCTGGGGAACAGTAGAAGATATGACCGGGGCTTATATTTTTCTTTCATCGCCTGCGGCTGATTATGTGAACGGAACGATACTTACTGTTGATGGTGGGTGGATGGGTAGATAATATCAAAAGTTTAAATTCAAAATTTAAAAATTATAAAAATGGATATCAGGTTTCAAAAAAGTTCAAAAGAAATGAGTGAGATGAATACGCAGCAACAGCGTGAAAATTTTCTGATTCAGAATTTAATGGTTAAAGAGACTATTCAGTTAATATACACACATTACGACAGGATGATTGTTGGCGGAGTTGTTCCGGCTTCATCAGCTATTGTATTACCAAATGAAGATGAACTGAAGGCAAAATATTTTTTAGAAAGAAGAGAGCTGGGAATTATCAATGTTGGTGGCAAAGGAACAGTTACTGCAGATGGGGTGAATTATGAAATTGATAAACTGGAATGTGTTTATCTTGGCAAGGGTACACAGGAAGTGAGTTTCAGCAGCAGCGCTGCTGATGCGCCGGCTATGTTTTATTTATTATCAGTGCCTGCTCATCAAACTTATCCCAATAGAAAGATGACGAAAGAAGAAGCTCAACCGGTACACATGGGCGATTCTGTAACCTCCAACAAAAGAATCATCTATAAGTATATACATAACGATGGTATGATGAGTTGCCAGTTAATGATGGGCTTAACCACATTGGCCGAAGGCAGTGTATGGAATTCGGTTCCACCGCATACACATACCCGCCGCATGGAAGCATATTTTTATTTCGATTTACATGAGGCACAACGGGTGATGCACTTTATGGGAGAGCCACAGGAAACAAGGCACCTGGTAATTGCGAATAACGAAGCTGTAGTATCACCACCATGGAGTATGCACTTTGGTGTGGGTACAGCCAACTATGGTTTTATATGGGGCATGGCAGGAGAGAATAAAGAGTTTACAGATATGGATCAGGTTGCGGTTGCAAATTTAAAATAATGGCAAAAGTATTTTGTTTTGGAGAATTGTTATTGAGGATGTCGCCTGAACTGAACAGGCAATGGCTGCAGGAGAATAGTATTCCAACATTTCTTGGAGGAGCCGAACTGAATGTTGCAACTGCACTTGCCAAATGGCATGTTCCAACAAAATACTGTACAGCTTTACCCGATACTTATTTCAGTAAAGAAATTATGGATGAGTTAGAATCAAAAAATATTGATACTTCATCTATTCATTTTTCAGGCAACAGGATTGGTATATATTATATGCCACAGGGAGCAGATCTGAAAAATGCTGCAGTTATTTACGACAGAAATTATTCTTCCTTCAGTGAACTGAAACCCGGCATGTTAAACTGGAATGAGTTGCTGAAAGATTGTACATGGTTTCATTTTACAGCCATCAGCCCGGCATTAAATGCAAATGTAGCTGCTGTGTGTAAAGAGGGGCTGGAAGCTGCAACAGCAAAAGGATTAATAATATCGGTTGATTTAAATTACAGGGATAAACTTTGGAAATATGGTAAGGAACCGGCTGAAGTAATGCCCGAATTGGTTCAGTATTGCAATGTACTCATGGGGAATATCTGGGCGGCGGAAATTTTACTGGGATTGCCATCTAATATACCAGACAGCACTGGTAAAACAAATGATGAGCTGATTGAAGAAGCAGGCAAAAGCATGCTTCAGCTGCATAAGACATATCCCAGCCTTACAACCATGGCTTATACATTTCGGTTAGCAAATACTTATTTCGGAGTTTTACAACATGGTCGGGACAGGGCAATATCAAAAGCGCATAAACTTGAAAACCTGGTTGATAAAT
>JBATAS010000263.1:0-4717 GCA_049661965.1 Ferruginibacter sp.
GTGCTGGAAAAAATTCCGGCAGCACTGGCTAAAGAAGTAAGCAAAAGTTTAAGTATACCTACAATTGGCATTGGCGCCGGCAACAATTGCGACGGACAGGTTTTAGTAATGCATGATATGCTGGGTATTAATGTAGAATTTAAACCCCGGTTTTTAAGACAATACCTCAATATGCATGAACAGATTGAAGCTGCTGTTAAACAATATATCACTGATGTGAAGAGCAAAGATTTCCCCAACGAAAATGAACAGTATTAAAATATAATTAAGCAAAAGCTAATCATTTCTCTACTGACTAGTCTTTATATCACCGCAAAGGTTACAGCTTCTGATTATCGGCTAAGTTATTCGTAACTTGCAGCCCTCAAATAAGTATTTAAATCAATAAAAGTTATATGAAATTTCTAAAGACATTAAGAATACAGGCAGCTAATAATGGTGTTTCAACAGGGTTAAACTGGATCAAATCGAAAGGAGAAAAAATAAACTCATACTCGCCTGTTGATGGCAAACTGATTGCTTCTGTTACTGCAGCAGATGCAAAAAGTTATGATGCGGTTATGCAAAAAGCGCAAACCGCTTTTGCCGAATGGCGTAGCTGGCCTGCACCAAAGCGTGGTGAAGTGGTAAGGCAAATAGGCGAAGAATTAAGAAAAAACAAACAGGATCTTGGGCAACTGGTAAGTTACGAAATGGGCAAAAGCCTGCAGGAAGGCCTGGGCGAAGTACAGGAGATGATTGATATCTGCGATTTTGCAGTTGGTCTGTCACGCCAGTTGCATGGCCTTACTATGCACAGCGAAAGGCCCGGCCACCGTATGTATGAACAATATCATGCCCTTGGAATTGTTGGCGTGATATCTGCATTCAATTTTCCGGTAGCCGTATGGAGCTGGAATGCTGCTTTAGCCTGGGTTTGCGGCGATGTTTGTGTTTGGAAGCCCAGCGAAAAAACACCGCTTTGTGCAATTGCCTGTCAGAATATTATTCAGCCTGTTTTCAAAAAAAATAATGTGCCCGAGGGTGTATCTAATATTATTGTTGGTGGCCGTAATGTTGGCGAATGGATGAGTAATGATACAAGGATACCTTTATTATCTGCAACCGGAAGTACAAGAATGGGCAAGGCTGTTGCTTCGGCTGTTGCACAACGTTTAGGCAGAAGCCTGCTGGAACTGGGTGGCAACAATGCCATCATTATTACGCAAAATGCCGACCTGGATATGGCATTGATTGGTGCCACTTTTGGTGCTGTGGGTACTGCGGGACAACGTTGTACTTCAACCAGGAGATTGATCATCCACGAAAAAATATACAATAAGTTTAAAGAGAAATTAGTGAATGCTTATGGCCAGATAAAGATTGGCAACCCATTGAACGAAAAGAATCATGTGGGGCCATTAATAGACAAAGATGCTGTAAAAATGTATCTTGACTCTATAGAAAAATGCAAAGCCGAAGGTGGTAAATTTATTGTTGAAGGCGCTGTGTTAAAAGGAAAAGGTTTTGAAAGCGGTTGTTATGTAAAGCCATGTGTGGCCGAAGCAAAAAACAGTTTTGCCATTGTGCAGCATGAAACTTTTGCCCCAATTCTTTACCTGATGAAATATAAAACCATTGATGAAGCTATTGCTTTGCAAAACGGAGTTCCGCAAGGTTTATCTTCAGCAATTATGACGGGTAATTTAATGGAAGCTGAACACTTCCTGTCAAATGCAGGAAGTGATTGCGGTATTGCCAATGTAAATATCGGAACATCGGGTGCCGAGATAGGCGGTGCATTTGGCGGTGAAAAAGAAACAGGGGGCGGACGTGAAAGCGGCAGCGATGCATGGAAAATATATATGCGAAGGCAAACCAATACTATTAATTATACTGATAAGCTGCCTTTGGCGCAGGGAATCAGTTTTAATCTATAAAATTTTGTAAATAAAGATGAATGGTATGGCTGGTAATGCTGTACCATTTATTTTTACCTAAATAAATTGTTTGAATATGATCAAGTTTTCTAAGATTTTACTGGCGTTTTCATTTTTAAGCCTGTCATCTTTTGCCCAAACCAGTGCCGTGCCCAATGGCTGGCATATGATGGATAAAGAGACAGATGGCTATTCTGGGGTTAGTGCCGAAAAAGCTTACCAGTTCTTAAAAAGTAAGAATTTAAAAAGCACAACTGTTGTTGTAGCAGTTATAGATACAGGTATTGATACATTGCATGAAGACCTAAAACCCGTTTTATGGACTAACAGCAAAGAAATACCGGGCAACGGAATTGATGATGATAAGAATGGTTATGTAGATGATGTACATGGCTGGAATTTTTTAGGTGGTAAAGATGGCCGTAATGTAAAAACCGACAGCGATGAAAGAGGCCGTGTTTATTACGGACTTAAAGATAAATGGGATAACAAGGAAGTTAATAAGGCTTCCTTATCAAAAGAAGAATTGTATGAGTATGAAATGTTTGAAAAAGCAAAGGCTGAAATAAAAGGCTCTTTTACAAAAGAGCAGGATTTTTCGGCAGTGGATATGCCGGCATTAAAAAATCTGCATGCATCGCTGTTAGTAAGCGACAGTATATTAAAAAAAGCACTGGCCAAAGATACTTTTACCGGCAGAGACCTTGATGCCTACACAACTAAATCATTTGCTGAAAGAAAGGCAAAAAATGATTTTATGGGTATCATGAAAGCCAACAATATGCTTGATCAAAACAATGATGAATTTATTGGCGGCCTGCTGGAGTACATCGATTATATTGAAGGGGAGATAAGAAAAGAGGAATCAAAAAATAAACCACCAGTACCCTATCGCAAAAATATTGTAGGCGATGATGAAAATAATTTTAATGACAGGGGTTATGGTAATAATGATATCATGGCCGATTTTTCAATGCATGGTACACACTGTGCAGGAATTATAGGTGCTGTACGCAACAATGGAAAAGGTATGGATGGTATTGCTGATAATGTACGCATCATGAGCCTGCGTGTGGTACCTGATGGTGATGAACATGACAAGGATATTGCATTGGCCATAAGATATGCAGTTGATAATGGTGCAAAGATCATCAGCATGAGTTTTGGAAAAAGTTTTTCGCCACAGAAAAAATGGGTGGATGAAGCTTTTGCTTATGCCGAAACTAAAAATGTTTTATTGGTTCATGCTGCAGGCAATGATGCAAAAGATGTTGATGTAGCAGATAATTTCCCTAACCCTAATTATGTAAGTGGCGGAAGAGCGGCTAATGTAATTACCGTTGGTGCCAGTGCAGAACCTAAATCGGGAAGCTTTACCGCATCATTCAGCAATTACGGCAAAAACGAAGTTGATGTTTTTTCACCGGGTGTTAAAATATACTCAACATTACCTGGCGGAAAAAATTATGGCAATTTAAGTGGAACCAGCATGGCTTGCCCGCTGGTAGCCGGTATAGCGGCTTTAACACTTGAATACTTCCCAAATCTGTCGGCTAAGCAGTTAAAGTATGTAATTGAAAAATCGGCACAAAGCCCGGGTATAAAAGTTGATAAACCCGGTACAGATGAAAAGGTGGCAATGAGTGAACTTTCAAAAACAGGCGGTATTGTAAATGCCTACGAAGCAGTTAAGCTGGCTGCCACTTTACAGGGCGATAATGAAAAAGAAACTTTACCTAAACCCAAAATGACAAAGGGAAAAAGAGGTTAAGATCGAACATAAATAATATATTAAATCATATTTAAGCCTTTCTTTACTGAAAGGCTTTTTTGTAATTTCACATTCAAACAAAAAAGAGTAAACATGCCAAAGCCAGCCCTTTCAACCTTTCCGGTATTCTTTCACAAATATGTTGCATTGGTTCCCGATGAAAACCTTACAGAAGCATTCAGCAATCAGCAACAGGTAATAGAACAATTCCTCTCTTCCATAACTGAAGAGAAATCTGCTTATGCCTATGATACCGGTAAATGGACGTTAAAGGAAGTATTACAACATATTATTGATACCGAACGGATTTTCAATTTCAGGGCTCTTTGTTTTTCACGTAAAGAAACTGAATCCCTTCCCGGTTTTGATGAGAATTTTTATGCTGCCAATTCCGATGCCAACAGGCGTACCTGGAAGGACTTGGTTGAAGAGTTTATGGCCGTTCGCAAATCAACTGAATTGATGTTTAAAAGCTTTACAACCGATATGCTGGAGATTACAGGCAACTCAAATAACAACTCCGCTACGGTTTACAGCATGGGATTTATAACGCTTGGGCACTTCTATCATCATAAAAAAATAATGCAAGAAAGATACTTATCTGCCTGAATCAATAAAAAAATCCCCAAACTAATAATTAGTCTGGGGATTTTACTATTACCCTGATTTTATTGTTTGATTATTTTTTGAGTGAACACTTCTCCTCCTTTTCTCATTTCCAGAATATAAATACCCGGTGCTACCGTATCCAGATCTTTTATGATCACAATATTATCTCCGGTTTGTAAAGTAACAGTACGTTTAATCACTTCCTGTCCGTTCATATTCATTAACCGTACAGTACTGATCTCTTCTGATGCACTTTTAACCTGTAATTTAATATTGTTTGTAAACGGATTCGGATAAGTCCGTATTTCACTCACAACAGGTAAACCATCTAAACGAAGTGGTAATATCTGTGTAAATGTACTCTTGCCATCTATATCCACAATACGCAACCTGTAATACAAAATTTTTGAGGTTACAT
>JBATAS010000264.1:0-3139 GCA_049661965.1 Ferruginibacter sp.
AGCTTAATGCTGCCAACAAAGCTGCAAAACCCGGCGACACCGTGTTATTGAAAAATGGCAACTGGCAAGACATTGATATAGAACTTACCTGCAACGGCACTGCCCGGCAACCGATTGTTTTTAAGGCGGAAACCAACGGGCAGGTAATCATTAAAGGTAAAAGCAGTCTTCGGTTGGGAGGCAGTTATATTATTGTTGAAGGGTTGCTGTTTACAGAAGGCTTTGCACCTGATGGCAGTGTATGGGAGTTCAGAAAAGGCAAACAACGAGGCAATAATTGCCGCATAACCAATTGCATGATAAAAAGCTTTAACAATACCAACCGTAAAGATGAAAATTACTGGGTGGCCTTATATGGTAAAAATAACCGGATAGATCATTGTAAGTTTATTGACAAAACAAATCTGGGCGTTTTGATGGCAGTAATACTTGATGATGACCGGAGCCGTCTGAATGCTCACAGTATCGACAGCAATTATTTCGGCATAAGAAAACCACTGGGCAGTAATGGAGGAGAAATTATCCGTGTTGGAGTATCGCAACACTGCACATTTTACAGTAATACCGTAATACAAAACAATCTGTTTGAACATTGCGATGGCGAAACAGAAATTGTTTCTATAAAATCATGTGGAAATACTGTTCGCAATAATGTATTTAAGGAATGCCAGGGCGCTGTGGTATTAAGGCATGGCAATGATAATACTATTGAAGGCAATATTTTTTGGGGTAATGGCAAAGATGGTACAGGTGGTGTACGGGTAATAAATGAAGGCAACTGGGTAGTTGGCAATTATTTTTTTAATTGTGTGGGTACAGGGTTCAGATCACCATTGTCGGTAATGAATGGTGTGTTTAACTCGCCACCCCACCGTTATCTGCCGGTAAGGGATGCTGTGATAGCTAATAATACTTTTTATAACTGTACCCCTATCAGCCTGGGCGAAGGAGCAGATACAGAAAGAAGCGTTAAGCCTATCAATGTATATGTTTTCAACAATCTTTTTTTTAATTCAGGCAATACCGTGTTGTTTAATAACTATAGCCCTATCGACAGTATTTACTTCGCCAATAACTTTATCAGCAACAAACAGGAGGTTAGCACTATCAAAGGATTTGAAAAAGCTGATATCCGCCTTATGAAATGGGACAATGCCGGGTTTCCATCGCTTGCAAAAAATTCTGTAAATATTTTACCGGGTTCAATGAGCAGCCTTGCAGGATCAAGGTTGAAGGCCGGTTTCCCTGAAAGAGTTGGTTGCGGAAACCTTACTCATTTTAAAACAGCATATAACCAAAGTAAACAAATGGGTATAAACTGGAAAGAACTCAAAACAGATCAGTCAGATAATTCAAAAACTGTTAAATGTAAAGACGCCGCATCGCTGTATGCCGCATTAGCTGCTGATACCAAAACGGAAAATATCCAGTTAACAGGATCATCCTATTTATTTACCAAGCCCCTGGTGATTAATAAAAGCGTTAGTATTATTGGCCCCGATAAGGAGATTTCCTTTGCTTCGGAATATAACATCCTGAATCTTTTTGAGATCAAAGGAAACAGTTCGCTTACTCTTAAAAACCTGAATGTAAAATTAGATTTACTGGCTATTAACCAGTTTATCAGCACAGATACCAGCGGAAGCTGCAGCCATTTCTCTATCAGTTTAAATAACTGCCAATTTTCAGGGTCTGATCTTCTTGCATTTTATTACGGTGCTAAAAATTCCTACGCCGATGAAATTTCAGTAACCAACTGCGTTTTCAAAGAAATGCTTGGCCCTTTGTTTAATTTGAAAGATGAACTGGATGACAAAGGATTTTACAATACTGAGAAAATGGTGATAAGCAATTGTCTTTTTGAAAATTATAAAGGCTCTATCGTTAACATGTACCGGGGCGGAAATGATGAAAGCACTATGGGACCCAAACTTTTTTTTACAGATAACAAAATTGAAAACAGTAAAAATGATTTTGAATTATTACGCCTCTATGGTGTACAGGAATCGTTGGTTACCAATAATATTTTTGTAAACTCCAATCAATTGGCACCGGTAATTGTTTATGAGGATAAAGTGAGAGCAGATCACCGGCAAAAAAATAATACACTTACCAACAGCGGCCCCATAGTTGAAAATAAATTTGTGACCAATCTGAAAGATTAAGCCATAATTAGAAGCTACATTTGTTATACTGACCGTTGCAGTAAATAAACATTCATGCTTTCTACCCGTCACGAAATATTTATTGAAGTAGCCACTCACCTGAGTTTTTCTAAGGCAAGCGAAGCGTTGTTCATCAGTCAGCCCGCTATCAGCAAACATATAAAAGCACTGGAAGCTTTTTACAAAACAACATTGTTTGAAAGAAAAGGGAATGCCATACAATTAAGCCGTGGCGGCAGTTTGCTGCTGAAGCGCCTGAAAGAAGCCAGGAAGATACAGAACGAACTGGAATTTGAAATGAGTGTACTTAATGACCAGTTAAAAGCAAAGGGGCAATTAAAACTGGGAGCCAGTACTACTGTTGCCTTGTATATCATCCCTAAGATATTATCAGCTTTTCATCAAAAATATCCGGAGGTAAAAATAAGCCTGCTCAACAGGAATACCGATACTATTGTAAAAGCGCTGGCCGATCATGATATTGATATCGGCATTGTAGAGGGCAAGAAAAAAAACGCAGCCATCTCTTATCAACCCTTTGCAACTGATGAAGTGATTGCTGTGTGCAGTGCCAAAAGTCCGCTGGCAAAAAAAAGATCGCTGACTGTACAGGAAATAAAAAACTATCCGCTGGTTTTAAGGGAACAAGGTTCAGGTACGCTTACGGCACTAAAATACAATCTTGAAAAGAATGGCATTAAACTTTCGGCTCTTAACGTTAACGTTCGACTGGCAGGCACCGAAGCGCTTAAGAATTTTTTACGGGAAGACAACTGCCTGGGCTTTTTACCCAAAGGATCGGTATTAAAAGAGTTGAAAGACGGCGACCTGGTTACAGTTAAGATTGAGAATTTTCAGATAATCCGCAATTTCTTTTTTATACAACGGCATGGTTCAGAAAATAATGAACTCAGTAAGGCATTCATCCGTTTCTGTAAAAATTCGGTATAACTATTTGTTATAGTCTATAATAT
>JBATAS010000265.1:0-2870 GCA_049661965.1 Ferruginibacter sp.
CTCCTGCATAAATAGTGCGCCGCCAAGTATTGAACAGTTAACAGCGATCAATGGTAAAAAAATACCCAGACTTGCATACAATGCCGGGGCGTATTTTTCAACTACCATTTCAACCAATTGTACAATGGAAGCAATGGTTGCGATATACATGATGAAACTGAGGAAACTAAGGTCAACTGTTGCAAAGTCTTTACTTAACCAGGCCAGTGCGCCAGCCTTCAACACATAGTTTTCCAGTAAATAGCAAACCGGTACCGATACGGATAAAACAAAAATCACAGCCAATCCTAAACCCACGGCACTTTTTACTGTTTTAGAAATAGCTAAATAAGAACACATGCCCAGGAAATAGGCAAAGATCATGTTCTCAATAAAAATTGCTTTAATAAATATGTTTACGCTGTCCATAATTCAAAATTTATTTGGGCTCAATTAATTTCCGGTTTCTGCTACGCTGTATCCATATATATATACCAACAATGATCAGCGCCATTGGAGGCATAATGATGAGTCCGTTGTTGAAATAACCTGCTGCATAAACTGATTCGGGAATTATTCTGAACCCCATTACCTCTCCGGAACCAAATATTTCTCTTACAATGGAAACCACAACCAAAATCAATCCATAGCCAAAGCCATTGCCAATGCCATCTAAAAATGATGGCCAGGGTTTATTAGCCATGGCAAAGGCTTCCAACCTGCCCATGATGATGCAGTTGGTAATGATCAATCCTACAAAAACTGAAAGCTGCTTGCTTACATCAAAAACAAATGCTTTTAAAAACTGATCAACTAAAATAACCATTGCGGCCACAACGGTTAACTGAACAATAATTCTTATCCGGTTGGGAATGATATTCCGGATGATTGAAATGATGACATTTGAAAAAGCGCACACTACCACAACCGCAATCGCCATAACTATTGAAGGCTTTACTTTCACCGTTACTGCAAGCGCTGAACAAATTCCTAATACCTGTACAGTAATAGGATTGTTATCATTCAACGGGTCATAAATGAGTTTCCTGTTCTTTTTAGAGAACAAAGGTTCTGAAGGAGTTTTTACTTTTACCGGAGCTGTTGTTGTTTCTGTGCTCATGGTTTTGCTTTTTTAAAATATGGTATATAGTTTTCCAACGTTCTGTGAAACATTTCAGTAACACCATCACTTGTTATTGTGGCACCTGAAACCGCATCCACTCCATGGATATTCGATGCTGTTCCACCACCTTTCACCACTTTTACTGAAACAAAATTTCCCTGATCATCCAGTATTTTTTTGCCGATGAATTGTTTTTGAAATTTTTCCGTTTCAATTTCTGCACCAAGGCCCGGCGTTTCTCCTTTATGACCAAAGCTTACACCGGCAATAGTATTCATATCACCTTCTAAAGCGATGTATCCCCAGATTGGCCCCCACAGCCCTTTCCCACGCATGGGAATAATGTAAAACGACTTCCCTTCTTTTTTACAAATGAATAAAGGAAATAATTCTTTATCCTCGTTTCCGGTCTTTGCTTTGTCTAATTCTTTCTTAAGATCAATATCAAAGGCAGGAGTTCCACCGGTTACCAACTCTCCTTTATTATTTAATACAACCTGTTCTGTAATATACTGTTCGAATATTTTTTCTGCAGTTTTTGGTTCACTTTTAATGCCAGCACTGGTTAAAATATTTTCCATTTTCTCAATTCGCACATTCCGTGCCTGGTATGGACCAAGGCTGATGGCGGCAACAGATAACATTATAGCAATTACCACCACCATACCAGAGGAAAATAAAAAAGTTGCTTTGTTGCTGTCTTTATGCATTCTTTACGGGCTTTGCCCTTTTTAATCTTCGTTTAATATTTGCACCTACTATATAATGATCTATCAACGGAGCCATCACATTCATAAACAAAATAGCCAGCATCATCCCTTCGGGATAAGCCGGGTTAAACACCCTGAACATGATTGCAAACAAGCCTATTAAAAAACCATAAATGTATTTACCTGTTGTTGTTTGTGCAGCACTCACCGGATCGGTGGCCATAAAGATGGCGCCAAATGCAAAGCCACCCAAAACCAAATGATGTACAGGTGTTATCTGCATCAATGTATTCACGCCAAAGAAATTGAATATAAGAGCCATTAAAAATCCGCCTACAAAAACTGATAACATGATACGCCAGCTGCCAATACCGGTGTATAATAAAATAGCAGCGCCAATCAAACAGGCAATAGTTGAAGTTTCGCCAACCGAGCCCGGAATGGCGCCGATAAAGGATTGCATGGTATCGGGTATCTTATCTGCAAATCCTGCAGCAGCATCACCCAACGGCGTTGCTCCGCTGTAACCATCAACAATGGCTTGCCCTTTTTCAAGCTGTGTATTTATCCATACTTCGTTGCCTGACATTTTTGTTGGATATGCAAAGAATAAAAATGCTCTTGCTGTTAATGCAGGGTTTAAAATGTTCATACCAGTACCACCAAAAACTTCCTTGCCAATGATAACAGCAAAAATTGTTGATATTGCTACCATCCATAAGGGCACATCAACCGGCATGACCAATGGTATCAACATACCCGAAACTAAAAATCCTTCATTGATTGTATGTTTGCGGATGATTGCAAAGATAAATTCGACCGTTAAACCAGCACCGTAAGAGACAATTACCAGTGGCATAACTTTTATGGCTCCAAAAATAAAATTATCAATAAGCGATGCATTGCTGAGACCCAATGCCAGGTGATGTTGATAGCCAACATTCCACATGCCAAATAAAAGACAGGGTATGAGTGAGATAACCACCAGTATCATGGTACGTTTCAGGTCAAGGGCATCACGTATATGTGCACCTTTTGGTGCTGCAGTATGATCGGGA
>JBATAS010000266.1:0-1727 GCA_049661965.1 Ferruginibacter sp.
TCACCATCTACCAATACTTTTTTTACCTGCTCACCCATGGCGGTTATTTTGCCATCTTTATCTACCTGTATACCCGGCAGTTTTTTTAATAATTCTTCTACATTGGCACCGGCACGTACTTTAAAACTATCGGCCGTGTAAACAGTTGTATCGCCTTTAATTTTTATGGGAGTACCGCTTTTTATAATTACTTCTTCCAGTAATTTGCTCTTAGACGTTAAAGCAATAGGAGGGATTTTTGTTTCAGCATCTTTCAATTCTGATGTAAAAACAAGGTCAGCAAAAAAAGGATGCGTTGTCATAATAATATACTCTCCGGCTTCAATATTTTTAAAACTATATTTACCGGTAGCATCGGTACGGGTAAATTTATACAGTACCGAATCTTTAGCATACAGCAAAGCAACAACTGCATTCTGCACTTTTTTGTTATCGGTAGTATCAGCAACCGAACCTGTTGCCGAGATGTTCTGGGATTGTGCTTTCATTGTAAAAAATAATACAATGAACAGCAGTTGTGTTAGTTTAGGCATATACTTTTTTGGCTATGTTTAAAGTACGAAAGAATTCTTAGGTAAAGATGAATATATTAGTTCTAACTTACTTAACTAGTATTCTTAAATTTACGTTAAAACAAATTTCAATATTTAAAAGACACTTTTAAAGCTGAATTCCATAAATGGCAACATCTAAGAGACAGTCGGCAAAATCAGCGAAAACCGAAAAAACAATTTCGGCTGTACCCGTTATTGTAAAATATGAGGAGGAACACTTTATTGATTCTAAAAAACCCGTATGGAACTATTCTTTGTTTACCGATGAAGACATAACTAATTTTAGAAACGGAACACTATATAACGGCTACAATAAATTCGGCAACCATAAGCTGGAAGTTTTAACTAAAGAAGGCTTTTATTTTGCAGTTTGGGCGCCCAATGCAACTTTTGTTTCGGTTATAGGAGATTTCAATGGCTGGAAGAATAAACTGCATCCACTTTATGTGCGGCTTGATAAATCAGGAATATGGGAAGGCTTTATACCCGGGTTTAAAAAAGGCGATACTTACAAATATTATATCAAAGGTTTTAAAGGGGCCGAATCAAAAAAAGCAGATCCTTACGGTCAACACTGCGAACTGCGGCCTGCAACTGCTTCATTAAGCTGGGTAAGCCAGCATAAATGGAATGATGCAGCCTGGATGAAGAAACGGAAAAAACATAATGCTTTAAATGCGCCCTGGAGTGTTTATGAAGTACACCTGGGCAGCTGGATGCGGCCTGTAAAAACAGATGAAGAAAGTTTTAACAGCTATGTTCAGCTTAAAGAGCATTTGGTTCCTTATGTAAAAAAGTTAGGTTTTACCCATGTAGAACTTATGCCGGTTATGGAATTTCCTTACGATGGCAGCTGGGGCTACCAGGGTACAGGCTATTTTGCCGCTACAGCCCGTTTTGGGACACCCGATGATTTCAAGGACCTTATTGATGCTTTTCACAACGAAGGGATTGGTGTAATTCTGGACTGGGTTCCGTCACACTTTCCCTACGATGCTCATGGGCTTTTTATGTTTGACGGAACACATACTTATGAGTACGGCGATATGAGCAAAGGCTATCATCCCGACTGGAACAGCTATATTTTTAATTATGAAAGAGGAGAAGTAAGGTCTTTTTTAATAAGCAGCGCCAGGTTCTGGCTCGATCAGTTTCATGTGGATGGTTTGCGGG
>JBATAS010000267.1:0-3792 GCA_049661965.1 Ferruginibacter sp.
ACTTCATGTATGCTCACACAATCTAATGAAGCGCCAACTGAAAGTATATGCTTCAACACATTTACATTGGTAAGCGATTTACAAGCATAAAAGAAACGGGCATTGCTTTTTGAAAAGGCATTTTTCAGTTTATTGTATTGCTCAGTTATACGTTCGGCATGATACACATATACGGGTGTACCAAATTCATTGGCAATATCTGTTAATTGCTTATTGGAGAGAGTTTGTTGCATGTGCTAAAATAAGAAATGAAACGCTGATTGTTGAGATTAGATTTATCGGATTAACCGCCGACAGCGGTTTTATAAAGTAACAATTTCCTGAATCTCCGTTGGCTCCAGATTGGCATTACGCATGGCAATACCACGTACGGCATTGGCCGCAAAATCCATAAAGGCTTTTTTTGTAATACTGTCATCGCCAACCATGGCTGGTATGCCAATATCGCCGCCTTCACGAATACTTTCAACAATCGGTATCTGCCCCAGGAAAGGAATGTCAAAATCTTCTGCCAGGTTTTTACCGCCGTCTTTTCCGAAGATATAATACTTGTTATCTGGCAATTCCGCTGGAGTGAAGTAACTCATGTTCTCTACCAAACCTATAACCGGAACTTTCAATTGTGCCTGTCCAAACATGGCAATTCCTTTTTTTGCATCGGCCAGCGCAACTGTTTGTGGTGTTGTAACAACGATTACTCCTGTAACAGGAACTGTTTGCACCATCGTTAAATGAATATCGCCGGTGCCGGGAGGCATATCAATTACCAAGTAATCCAGTTCTCCCCAATCAACTTCACTTACAAACTGGCGGATAGCGCTGCTCACCATGGGGCCACGCCAAACAACCGCTTGTTTTTCATCAATTAAAATTCCGATACTCATCATTTTAATTCCAAATTTCTCAATCGGCACAATCAATCCTTTACCATCCACTTCTCTCATCAACGGTCTTTCGCCTCTAACCCCAAACATAATATGCTGGCTGGGGCCGTAAATATCTGCATCCATCAAGCCAACTTTAGCGCCACCTTGTGCTAATGCTAGCGCCAGATTTGATGAAACCGTGCTTTTTCCAACACCGCCTTTTCCACTCACTACAGCAATTATATTTTTAACGCCACTTAAAATTGTTTTTCCATCCTTACGATTGCTGCTGGTATTGCTGGTAAAGTTTACAGTTACCACGGCTTCTTTATTCACCAATAATTTAACTGCATTAATGCAGGCATTCATGATCATATCCTTCAGCGGACAAGCCGGTGTAGTAAGCACCACCGTAAATGAAACATTATTACCATCAATTTTAATATCTTTTACCATATTCAACGTAACCAGGTCTTTGCCAAGATCGGGTTCCTGTACATTGCTAAGCGCTTTCAAAATATCTTCGTTCGTCATCGTTCAATTATTTGTTAAAAAACCAATTGGAATCGCAAATTTAAACATTGATGCCCTTACTTTGGTTATTAATTAAGGAATAATGGTACTTTTGGCAGTAGCCTGTGTATCTGATACCTTTTTACATTTTTGATGAAGAAATTTATACCATACTTTTTTATTGCTGCTTTAGTTTTTCCTGTTGCTGCAAAAGCACAGTTCGAAACTTTTAAAGATTCCGTTGTACAACTTTATGGCATTGTAATGACAGCCGACAGTCTGAAGGGACTTGAGTCGGTGAGTGTTGTAATAAAGGGACAAAACCGAGGAACTATCACCAATGACAAAGGTGTTTTCAGTATTGTAGTTTTAAAAGGCGACAAAGTAGAGTTTACCAGTATTGGTTATAAACCCAAAACGATAATTATTCCTTCAGACCTTGAAGGCAATCAGCATAGTGTTATACAATTGATGATTACTGATACTGTTTACCTGGCAGCAACTATCATTAAAGCAAGACCAACCAGGGCGCAGTTTGAACGGGATTTTTTAAATACCCAGGTTCCCGACGACTATATAACCATAGCCCGTAAAAATACCAATGAAGCAACCCGGCGATTATTGGTTGACAACCTGCCTACCGACGGAAGAGAAGCAAGCAGTAATTATTTACGGCAAAATGCCAATAAAGCTTATTATTCAGGTCAGACCCCTCCCATGAACATCTTTAATCCTTTTGCCTGGAACGAATTTATTAAAGCCTGGAAACGGGGCGACTATAAGAGTAAGAAATAATCCATTCTCCATTAGCTTTTAATAAGCAACAAAGAATTCAGATTCCTGTAATTTTGCTGTATCAATAACAATATGAAAATTTTTCTCATCGGATTTATGGGCAGTGGTAAAACTTTTTGGGGCCGTAAGTGGTCGCAAAAATATTATTTCGATTTTTTTGACCTTGATGAAATCATAGAAACCGATCAGAAAAAAACAATCAAGTCAATTTTTGAAACAGCAGGAGAAGCCAGATTCCGGGAAATTGAATCTTCCTGCTTACAGTCATTTTCTGAAAAAGATAATTGTATAATAGCCTGCGGTGGCGGCACAGCCTGTTTTAATGATAATATTCAGTGGATGAATGAAAATGGCACAACAGTTTACCTGTCGGCATCTCCACAATATATTTATGATATGGTTCTGGAAGAAAAAGAAAAACGACCATTGATCAGCAGGCTGAACCAATCTGAGTTGCTTTTTTATATTCAGCAAAAACTAAAAGAACGTGAATCGTTTTACCGGCTGGCCAGCGTGATTTTACCTGTTGAGCAAATTAATGAGGAGTTTGTTCCTGATTTTATTTTTCATGATTCATAAATATTCTTCATGCATAAACCTTTTTTAAAAACTGCGGCAATAGCCGGTGCATTGGCGGTAATGCTTGGTGCATTTGCAGCACATGGGCTAAAACAGATATTATCTGCTGATAATCTTCAGGTGTTTGAAACAGCGGTGCGTTACCAGTTTTATCATGTATTTGCTTTGCTGGCTGCGGGTATTTTGTATAAAGAATTTCCCGTAGTATTTATGAAATGGGCCGGGCGTTTATTTATCACAGGCATTTTTATATTTTGCGGCTCGTTATACCTGCTTTGCTATGTAAAACATAATGCCCTGCCATTAAACTGGCTTGGGGCAATTACACCATTTGGTGGAGCGGCATTTATAGCAGGTTGGGTTTGTTTATTTACCGGGGTAATTAAAAAAAATTAAAACTTCTCAATTTTGCGATGCATGGTAATGAGCGTACCGTTTTTATTTTCGATATTAAATTCAATATCAAAATCGGCCATTCTTTTTTTCATGTTTTTTAATCCGTTACCAAACTGGCGTAACTTTTCAAAATCAATGCCTACTCCGTTATCCTGAATATACAGGGTAAGTCCGTCTTCAACCCGTGTAAGGTTTATATCTACCTCTGTTGCTTTGGCATGTTTAAGGATATTGTTTAAAGCTTCTTTCACCACTAAAAAAACATTTCTTCTGATCTCTCCAATCACTTCAATATTAGGCAGGTTTTCGGGAATATTTATTTTGCAAGTGATGCCGGTATCTTCAAAGTATTCAAGCGCATAGCTTCTGATATAGGCTATCATATTTCCCAGCGAGTCGTTGCTGCTGCTCATACTCCAGATAATGGCATTCATCTTATTTAGCAGCTCATTTGCCGATGATGAAATTTTATCAATTTCAGGAATCGGGTTATCACTCATTTTACTCTTGGCCAGTTCGCTGTACAAACTGATGGTGGTCATACCGGCGCCCAGATCATCATGCATATCAGCACTTATCCTGTTTCTCACTTCCTGCTGTGCTTTAATTACAGCAATCTGGGTTTCAAATTCCTGTTTCTCGG
>JBATAS010000268.1:0-17437 GCA_049661965.1 Ferruginibacter sp.
GGCTTAACCAGAATGGCTATAAGATTCCTGCCGATGCTGAGGAAGTTTTGGATCCATACATCAAAAGCAATCTCAAATTTTTTGTTGTAAAGGTTAATGAAAAAGAAAAGCAGAAGCTGAACAATAATTTCCTGCGCCCGATACAGATCAAATTCAATTCTCCAAAATTTATGTTACCCATTCGTTTGGGTATGGCTAATGCCGATGGTGACCAGGATCTGATTGTATATGCATTCACCCGTAAAGGCAGGATTGAAAGCACCAACTACCGCAACGTAAATATTGCAAGCAATAAAAATATTCCGTTGTTTGTACAGAAAAACTTTAGTGCATTTTATGGCAACCTGTTTACAACGCAATGGCAAAAGGAAGATAAGAGTGTCTCTTTTTTGGAATACGCCTGGAATGTTACTCCTGTAAACCCAATGAAATGTGACCCCTGTGTAGGTAATCCACCAACTGAGCAAGACCTTGTGCAGAGCGGTGTTTGGTGGCTGGGTAACAAAGACTGGAACGATTACAGCGATGTGGATGAAGAAGAATATGACAATGGCAGCAGGAATGTTCATTTTACCCGTTTGCATTTCCGCTACAACCGCAAATCATTTCCGCAGGATCTGACCTTCCAGGTAACACCCAATACAGAAAATTACCAGGCCAGGTATATCATTACACATCCTGCCAGCGTCGATTTTAATTGTGCCGCAGGTAAAAAATACCTGCTTGACCTTAAGCAGCGCAGAAAAAAAGAACTGATGGAACTGACTTACTTAACAGGTACCAATATCAATAACTGGCAGGAAGAAGCCATGGCAAAAAATGACGAGGAAACAAATGTAAGTGCACAGTATGCAACTTTATTGCCACAGGTAAAAGATGAAATGGAAAATAAAGATGCCATGCCTGCAGGCATTATTTTATTTGGCATGGCAATGTTAGGTGGCGCCGGGTTAATGAGATGGAAAGAAATGATATAATCGGTATAAGATCAGTTGGCTATACAGGGTTTTTGGTTTTGCTCCGCTTTTTTAAGCGGAGCTTTTATAATAAAGAATTGGATAGATTAGACGGATGAACACGGATTTTATTTTGTTATGCAAAAAAGCTGGATTAATATCAATCAGGTAATTGTCTTTAAAACGAGGAGCCCCGCAGATAAATCTGCAGGGCTCTTATTCGTATTCACCTTTAATGAATTAGTTTCCACCGCCTCTTTGGCCACCACCTCTTTGTGGCATAGTAGTGGGTTCAATTTCGTCTTTCCATTGCTTCATCTGAGCATCTGTAAAAATCTCTTTCAGCTTTTTATCTCTTGCTTCGGTCAACTCTTTGCGTTTGGCACCAAATGCCTCCCTGTCGAAGTTTCCACTTGACCGCATTTCTTCCATAGCAGTTTGTTGAGCTTTGTAATAATCCGTAAAAATAACTTCGGCTTTTGTTTTTGTTTCCGTATCCAGATTCATGGCAACCATTTTTTCAATGACCGCTTTTGCTCTTTCTTCGGGTGGCTGTTGCTGACGCTGACCGCCTTGTGCATTTACTGCGGTAATGCTGAACATGGCAGCCATTACCATTAATACTAATTGTTTTTTCATTGTATTCAAATTAAAGGTTTACGATGTTGTGAATCAATCTCTATTTTTTATCTCCCTCTTTTTTTCTGCCATCTCCTCTTCCTTCTCCACCTCTCCGGTTTAATACTTTTACAAATAACGAATCAAATTTAGACAACTGTTCGGGTTTGCATAACATTCTTACATTTTTTAAATGATTAAACATCTGCAGTTCCATTGTTTTTTGATTTGCAGCTGATTGTTCCGCAACAGCTGTCATTACCGAATCGCTGAAACTTGCGGCAGTTAACATTTTAAATTGCTTATCCTTGGAACTTCTTAAGCTGTCAAACATTTTTTTCATACCTTCTTTATGCCTGATGCTGAGTGTATCATATTGCTGCAGCTGAACCGTATCAAACCCGATCTCTGTCTTTAAAAAACTGGAGATCATGGTTCTTCTGTCGGGACGTTGCCTGTCGTCGCCTTTTTTATTATCTTTTTTGGTAAGAAAGAATGCGACCATAGCAATATTAGCAATCAATAAAATGCCGATAATGGAAAGAAGTACCTTGCTTTTATTTTGAGTATTTATCATTATGGTTGTGCGTTTTCAAAATCATAAATAGTAGCTACCGTATAAGAAAATTCATCTGTTGGCACCTGCGTTGTTTGCTCAGCTGCCATGGTTGAGCCTGCCGGATTATTTACAACAATAACCATGGCATTAACCAGCAAGATGAGACAAAGACCTGCAAAAGCCACGGCCGGCCGGCTTATAAACCATCCTGCTTTTTCCCAGGCCGATCCCGTTTCTTTATTCATTCTTGCATGAATACGGGTAAGCAGGTAAGGCTTTGCTTCTGCTCTTTTTATTGAATCAACACTGTTCAGTGCTTCTTCAACCAATTTGTTTATGTGTTCTTTATTTTTCATACCGGATCTTTTAAGGTTCCGTAATATTTTTCTAATTCTTTTTTCAAATTCGCTTTTGCCCTGCCCATCAACGATTCTACCGCATATAAAGTAGTGTTCATGATCTCGGCCACTTCCTGGTAAGTTTGTCCTTCCAGTTTATGCAGTGTAAAAGCAGTCCGTTGCTTATCCGGTATCTGTTTCAGTGCATTAAACAATTCACTTGCTCTTTCTTTTTTTTCCAGCTCTACACCCGGGTGATCAAAATCAACCGGATGCAACTGCTCTTCTTCCTGACCGCCAAACAAACTCTGCACAAAACCAAACCGTTTTTTGCGTTTCTTTTTCTTTTCGTGATCAAGTGCCTTACCTACTGTTATCTTGTACAGCCAGGTTGAAAATTTAGAATCGCCCTTAAAAGAACTTATCGACTGATACACCTGTATAAAAACCTCCTGCGTTATATCATCTGCATCATCTGCGTTTTGTACTATTCCCAGTGCCGTATTATAAACCATGTTCTGCCATTCGTCAACCAGCTTTGTAAAAGCCTGCTCATTACCCTGTTGCAGTTGTTCAATTAATTCCGGTTGGTTCAAAACGCTTCATTTATTTATCCGTCTAAATTAATTAAAACGGACGATATCCACCACCTGGACCACCACCTTCTGGACCACGTCTTTCATTGCTATTATTAGTACTTGTTGCAGCTGCGGTGCCAAAGTTTTTCAGGTTGTAGGTAAATGTCAGCATAAAGTACTGCTGCAGTACCTGGTTTTGAACATCCGAAATATAGGTTTCTCCAACCGTACGTTGTATACTTTGATTCTGCTTCAACAAATCAAATACTGTAAGCTTCAATTCGCCAGCTTGATTTTTCAGGAATTTCTTACCAACACCTGCGTTCCATAACCAGTAACTCTGGTTAAAGCCATCGGTAAATCCGCTGTAGGTTTCGTAACTCACATTGTTTTGTAAAAACCAGCCTCTTTTATTCAACAGATTCATTTGTAAACCAGCCGACTGGGTAATGTATTTATTGTTTAACTGAGGCTGAATGGAATTTTTTGCATCGCTGATATTGGCAGAATAGTTCACGTTAAAGTCAACAAATTCGCTGATATTGCTAGCCAGTACAACACCAGCGTTATAAGTATAAGATTTCGATGTGTTTTTTACATTATTGATAAGACCCGGCGTATTACTGTAACTTAATCCTCCATTAATACTCAAATTAGATTTCATAAATTTTAATGGCATGGCATAAGTAAGGAACGAGCGCAAACTCCACTGGCCATTCAAATTCACAGGCTTTGATAATTGCGAACCTCTATATAAAGTAACTGAACTGTTCAACACACTATCCTGCGATGCTGTATAAGTAGCATTGGTTATGTAGTTATTATTTTGCTGCAGGAATACATTGGCGAAAAAGCTTTTGCTTTTGCCGGTGTTAGTGTAAGTATACCTGGCTGCAAGTGTATTACCAACCTGCTGCTTAAGGTCTGTATTTCCGGTTGAAATAAATAGCGGGTTTGTATTATTGTATACATCCTGTAATTGCGAAACAGAAGGCGTATTAGTATTGGCACGGTAAAATATCCGGATACTGTTTTTTACATTAATCTTCTTACGCCACATTAAATTAGGCAACACGTTATTAAAATTCTTACTCACATTAGCAGCAAAAGGATAAATCTGATCGCTGTTCAGCTCTGTATATTGATAATTCAACCCAACAGAAAACATATTGTCCCTATCGCCAATGCGGTAGCTGGCTCCAACACTTTGTTTGGTAGTTATATTATCAAATATGTTCGACAGGTTGTTATCAAATACTGAGTATTTACCGCCATTATAATCATACTGATAAACTTCCTGGTCTGATTTGCTTTTTGAATAAGAAGGAGAATAATTCAACTGTAATTGTCCTTTTTTACCAATAGGTTCTGTATATGCAATATTACCCGAGAACTGGTAGCCGTTTGATACCTGGTCGGTAAATTGTTGCAGCGAATCGCTGAAAGCACCTGTAGTATCATAATAGCTATTGCTATTTAAAACATAAGTATCGCCTGCTTTTCTGTTTAAAGCTGTATTAAAGTTTATTGAAACTGTACGCCCTTTTTTTGCAAAAGAATGACGAAACAATATATTGTTATTAAAATTATAGCCCGAGCTTTTAATGTTTGTATTGTTGATCGACTGGCTGATAAGGCTGGAAGGGTCGTATGAATTTACCCCGCTTATATCACTTACCGCTTTAGTTGTTTGATAACTCAAACTTGGCACAATCATTAAACTGTTATTATCATCTATCTTATAATTCAACCTAAAATTTAAGCGGTGGTTGTTATTTTTTGCGTTGGATAATACATTTTCACTATAAAATTGATTCTTTCCAGAAGTTTGAAAATTTTGGGTGTTAGATGTTTGATCGTTATTGGTATTACTGTTATTGAAAAAATAACTTCCGCTTACATCTACTTTTTTGTTCCACACATCGGAATAGTTAATACCAAACGAATTCGTCTTACTGATACCGCTTTGTGCTCCAATATTAAATCCGTTATTGCCGCCACCAAAACCACCGGCTCCACCACCTCTGCTACGGCCACCGCCACCTCTGCCACCGCCGGTGCTGATACCCAGCAGATCTTCCGATGCAAAGTTTTGCTGATTAACATTATTGGCCATACCAACAATAGTTAACCGCAGATTATTTTTGAACATGCTTACATTACCGCCAGCACTATAAGTTCCCTCTGTTCCTGCACCTGCATATAGCCTTCCAAACTGGCCATTACGCATTCCGGCCTTAGTAACAATATTAATTGACTTGGTACTGTTACCATCATCAAATCCAGTCAACTGTGCCTGGTCGCTCAGTTTATCAAACACCTGAATTTTATCGATGATTGATGCCGGCAAATTCTTCAATGCTGCCGTTGCATCATCGCCAAAAAAATCACGCCCGTCAACAGTAACTTTTTTTACCTGCTCACCAGCTGCAGTTACTGTTCCGTTTTTATCAATGGTCACACCTGGCAATTTTTTGATCATATCTTCGGCAGTAGCATCAGGATTAACCTTTAATTCACTGGCATTAAATTCCAGCGTATCTCCTCTTTGCACAACTACCGCTTTCTTAGCTTTTACAGTAACTTCTCCAAGATCCTTTGCCATTTTTGATAAGGTAAATTGCAGCGCTGTTTTATTGCTGGCCTGAATATTTATATTCTGAATAATGATATCATAACCAATAATGCTGGTTACCAGCCTGTACTTATCAGCAACCAGATTTTTTATTTCAAAATTTCCATTGGCATCGGAAAGCACCGTTTTTGGATTTAATGAATCTTTTGACCCTATAAGGGTTACGGTGGCTCCTTCAATAGCCCCTTTACTTTCTTTATCCGATAATTTACCTTTTAAGGTAATATCCTGACTTTTTGCAATTACTGCACCCAGGCTGAAAACAAGTACTAATAAAACTGATCTTAATCTCATAAATTTTTCTTTTGTATGCCATATTAGACGACAGCCTGTAAATAAACAGGCGTTTGAAGCAGCTTTTTTAATCAAAAACAGTCTTTTCTGTTGTGTGTGGTAATTAACTAGTATAAACGGTAAACCCTCCTAAGAGGCGGATATGTTTTACTAAGTAGATAAATTGCTCATTTAAGATTAACTTGCAGCCCTAAAAAATAAATGACGTATATGGAATACAGCAAATTGGTATCAGTAACCGGCTTACCGGGCTTGTTTGAATTATTATCTTCAAAAGCTGATGGTGGCGTGGTAAAATCACTGGAAGACAAAAGCACAAAATTTGTAAGCACCAGGGTTCATAACTTTTCTCATTTAGAGAGTATTGAGGTTTTTACCACGGCAGATAATGTGAATTTAGTTGATGTATTTAATGCCATGACAGCAAGCAAAGAAAAAATGCCTGATGATAAAGATGCAGCCGCTGTTAAAAAATACTTTGAAAAGGTTTATCCAACGATGGACTTTAGCCGGGTGTATGCCAGTGATATGAAAAAGATGGTGAAATGGTTAGCGGTTTTACAGGCAAATAATATTGAGATCAAATTATCTGATTTGCCCGATACAGATGGTACTGCAACAGAAAATAAGCCAAAAGCAGTTGAGCAGAAAGCAGCAACAGTAAAAAGTGCTCCTCCTAAAAAGATAAATACACCAAGGAAGATGGCATAGTCAGCCACGGATTAAACTGATATTAACAAAGATTTTAAAATAAAGGAAATCCTGCCGGGCTTAACCACTTTGGCAGGATTTTAATTTTCAACACTCACCATGATTTACACCGCTGATATAAAAAAACTTCCACGTCAATTTGTACCAAAAGATTTTACGGTAACTGATTGGCAAAATCTTGAACCCTTTTTTAAAGATTTGCTGGAGAGGAACATTGACTCTAAACCTGAGCTTGAAAAATGGTTACAGGACCAAAGTGAATTAGAGGCGCTTGTAAATGAAGATGCCTGCTGGCGCCAGATAAAGATGACTTGCGATACAGAAAATAAGGCGCTGGAAGAAGCCTTTAATTTCTTCTGCATGGAAATACAGCCAAAGATTCAACCTTATGCCGATGCACTGAATAAGAAATTGGTAAACCACCCGCTGGCTAAAGAACTGGATGAAGGTAAATATTTTACGTACCTGCGCAGTATGCGTAAAAGCATTGAATTATTCAGAGAAGAAAACATTCCGTTACAAGCCGAGCTATCTGTAATGCAGCAGCAATATGGGGCTATATCGGGTAAGATGACGGTTACTGTTAATGATGAAGAATACACTTTACAACAGGCCGCAAAATTTTTAGAAAACCCCGACAGGAAAATAAGAGAAGAGGTTTATAAAAAAATAAATGAAAGGAGACTTGCTGATAAAGAAGCGATGAATACATTATTTGATAAGCTCATTGAAAAACGTAATCAGGAAGCATTGAATGCCGGTTTTGATAATTACCGTGATTACCGTTTTAAAGAACTGGGCCGCTTTGATTATACAAAAGAAGATTGTTTTCAGTTTCATGATGCTGTAAAACAGCATGTGCTGCCGCTGGTAAATATTATCTATCAAAAGAAAAAAGAAAAACTGGGCCTTGATACTTTAAGGCCTTGGGATATTGATGCAGAGCCTGCAGGTATAAAACCACTGCAACCTTTTAAAAGCAGTGAGGAACTTATTGAAAAATCAATTGCCTGCTTTACAAAACTCCGCCCATTTTTTGGCGACTGCCTTAAAAAAATGCAGGAATTTAAACACCTCGACCTGGAAAGCCGTAAAGGAAAGGCTCCCGGAGGATATAACTGTCCGCTGGCAGAAAGCGGTGCTCCATTTATTTTTATGAACGCCGCCGGGCAAATGCAGGATGTAACTACCATGCTGCATGAAGGCGGTCACGCCATTCATTCTTTCCTGGCTCATCCTTTAGAGCTCAACGGTTTTAAAGAGTATCCTATGGAAATTGCAGAAGTGGCCAGTATGGCCATGGAACTGATGAGCATGGATGAGTGGCAAACATTTTTTTCTGACAAAGAAGATTTGAAAAGAGCAAAGGAACATCAATTAGAAAGAGTGATCACTATTTTTCCGTGGATTGCCATTATTGATAAATTTCAACACTGGATTTATGAACACCCTGTTCATACGCATGAAGAACGTACTAACACCTGGAGTGCAATACTGAAAGAATTTCAGGATGATGTAATTGATTACAGCGGACTGGAAGCATACAGAAACAATGGCTGGCAGCGGCAGTTACATTTATTTGAAGTGCCTTTTTATTATATAGAATATGGTATTGCACAATTAGGCGCCATAGGTATGTGGATGCAGTTTAAAGAAAATAAAGAACAGGCCATGAATAATTATTGTAAGGCACTGGCACTTGGCGGCACAAAAACTTTACCCGAGCTTTTTGAAACGGCAGGGTTGAAATTTGATTTTAGTCCGGATAAGATTAAAGTGTTGATGGAGTTTGTAGAAAAGGAAATGAGTCAGATTGCTGATTAAAAGGTTGCGCAAACCTGCAATTATTATTTACACTCATTGCATATACCGCTCACCACTACATCGGTTTGCTTTTGCGTAAACCCTTTGGGCAATTTAACTTCCGGTATGGAAACATGATCAAGGCAAATGGTTTTATCGCAAACATCGCAGATAAAATGAACATGATTATCGTGGTGATGCCCTGCTTCGCAATTATCCTTACACAAAGCATATAAGATAGAGTTATCGGTAGTTGGTATATTATGAATGATCCCTTTCTCAACAAAAGTCTGTAAGGTTCTGTAAACAGTAACCCGGTCAAAAGAAGCATCCGTGTTTTTTTCAATATCAGCATGTGCCAATGCCCCGGGGCTGGTTAAAAATAAATCCAGTATTTTTTTCCGGCCATCTGTTATACTGAGTTGATTTTTTTTAAGTATGTCTGCTATCTGTTCCATAATTTTTAATTTGGCTCGCTGCTGAACCCGTTCATAAAACGCTTGGTTGTTACTTTTTCCTTCAGCAGTCCTTTAATGTCTTTAAATAGTTTTTGCATATCATCTTCAACCAGTCCGTCATAAATTCCTCTAACACGACGTTGGTTATCTACCAGCGCAAAAAATTGTGTATGTATAAACTGATCGGCTAACGACTGTGTAGAATCTGGCTTATTATTATCAATCAAATAACTCTGCCTTGCCATTTTATACAGAGATGCTTTATCTCCAGTAACAAAATTCCAGTTAGGATTTACAGTTTGTGGTTTGTGGTTTGCTATTGAATCGTATTCAATTTCATAAGAGCCGTCTTCTTTCTTTTCTAACTTTCCGTTTATCATTTTTGCTTCATAAGCTTTCAACAACGAAACCGAATCTGTTTCAGGCATACAGGTATGCGAAAGGATCAGGAAGTTGGGCTCATCTTTATATTTGTCAAAAACCCGGCGCATGTTGGCATTCATAATAGGGCAGATGCCTTTGCAGGTGGTAAAAAAATATTCTGCTACGTATACTTTGCCGTCTATATTATTTTCGGTTACCTGTTTTCCATCCTGGTTGGTAAAAGAAAAATTCTGCACATTATCATTCAAAACCGGCAGCAGCGATTTCGAGAGGTCTTCATCTTTATAAACAAAATACACAAAGGTTACAATCAAAACCGAAAAGAAAACTACTAAAAATAATAACCGCTTACCCATAACAAATCATTTTTGCAAATTTACAACCCTTTCATGTAGCAAAAGAGTTAACAGGATGTTTTTTGCAACATTATTGCAAATATCTTATCTTCGCACTTCATATGAACGTTAAATTAAACTGGGATGCCCTGGGAATAATCACTTCAATTGCATGTGCCATACACTGTGCATTGCTTCCCATACTGGTCACTTCTCTTCCCGTTTTTGGTACTGATATTATTCATAACTTATTTTTTGAATGGGGTATGATCGCCCTGGCTTTCGTAGTTGGTTCTTACTCCCTTTTTCATGGTTACGTAAAACATCACCGCTCGTTAACGCCTGTTTTAATTTTCAGCCTTGGTTTTATCTTCCTGATTTTAAAACAGTTTTTTATTCAGTTCGAAATTCCTTTTTTACTGATCGCCGTTGCTTTTATCATCAGTGCTCATTTTTATAATTACCGGCTTTGTCATCGCAGTAAGTGTTCTTCTCCGCATCATAAGCATTAACAGCTAAATGTTGTTTTGCATAATTCATTATCTTGAACCAAAATTTCAGATAATGAAAAAAATATGCTGTTTTATAATACTGCTTATTACAATTTCAAATATTACAGTTGCACAAACAAAAGATGAGGCTGCCATCAGAAATTTACTGGAAGAACAACGCCTCGCCTGGAATACAGGAGACCTTGAAACTTTTATGGGCACTTACTGGCAAAGCGATTCGCTAATGTTTATTGGTAAAAGCGGCGTTACCTATGGCTGGCAAAACACACTGGATAATTATAAGAAAGGTTATCCTGATACTGCAGCCATGGGCAAACTTAATTTTGATATACTGGAAGTAAAAAGATTATCGGGAATTTATTTTTTCGTTGTAGGCAAATGGCATTTAACCAGAAGCATTGGCGATGTTGGCGGACATTTTACGTTACTGTTCAAAAAAGTAAAAAACAAATGGGTTATTGTAGCCGATCACAGCAGTTGATCATAATTTCCATTTACGTTTCAGGTGTATTAATAATGCTGTAAGACTTATAAGGAAGAAACTATAGTAAACATAATTTGTCCAGTCGGGTTTTTCAGTAAAAAAAGCATAGCCCTTGTAAATGCCTATAAAAACATTTGCCATCATCCATACCAAAACAATGGCAACTGTATTTAAAATTCTTACCAGGAACTCTCTTGTATCATCTTCCATGCCCATAACCGCCTGTTTGAGATTGAAACTTTGGAATGTCTCTAAAATTAAGTCAATTGCCGAATCATTTCAACAGTAATTTTCTGAAAGCTATACTGTCGCCTTTAAAAACATTAAAGTCAACAAAAGCATCAACACCGTTTACCCTTCCTTTTTCATTGTGCTGCCAAAAATCCCAGTTCCGTTTTATACGTGGCTTATCTTTTACATAATAATGAGCCACCCATAGCGGATAATCATCAAAAGCGCCATCCAGGAAATGTTTATAAAAATCTATATTGGTATAAATGATAGGTTTTACTTTGTAATGCTTTTCAATTACAATCAGCCAGTCTTTGGCTCTTTGCTGAATATCGGTAACCGAAGCTCCGTTTGATGCTTCAATATCCAGTACCGGAGGTAAATCACCCGACACCAGATTCACTGTCTCAATAAAATTTTCGGCCTGGGCCTTTCCGCTTTTACTGCTGATGAAAAAGTGATAAGCCCCTCTGGGTATTTTTGCTTTTTTTGCATGAAACCAGTTTCTCCTGAACCTGTCATCCACCCTTCCCAAACCTTCGGTTGCCTTAATAAAAGCAAAGCCAATCTTCACTTCCTGGTCCTGCATGGCTTCAACAGCCTTCCAATCAATATTATACTGGTAGCGACTTACATCAATACCGTGTATTTCATAATTAACCGGAATATCAATTCCAAATGCCGGATAACGTACAAATTTTGGGCGATTTAAATAATCAGTAATATAATAAACACCCGATGTAATTAATGCAAGCAGCAGTATTGGTATTATAACAGATTTAAATATGCTTTTTTTTCTTTTTGCCAAGAGAGAGATTTTGCCGGGTTTTATTACTATAAATACAAATTTGCACTAAAAGCAGTTCATTATTTTATAAAGTTTTGTGAAAGGACAATAATTAAAAATACATTCCGTTTTAGAGATTGCCCGTATTTATTTCTGTACCCCCCAATGAAAATTAATCAGGCATGATCAAACAAATTTTAAAACACTTTACAGTATCCAAATCAGTTTGGATACTTTTTTTTTCGGTAGCGCTTAGTAGTTTTACTAAGGTTTATTCCTATGCCGATACTACAAAAAAACCTTTATTAGCGGCTGTTAACAGTAAAGATAATAGCGGCTTAATTACACTGGAAGCAAATGTTGTTTTCCCTGATGTATTATGTGGAAACGAAGAAGAGTCGCTGGCTTATATTGAAAAATTTGCCACAAACAGAAGGGCATATATTATACGTACCTATAACAGAAGCAAAAAATACTTTCCTAAAGTAAGTACTGTTTTAGAAAAATATGATTTACCACATGAGCTTAAGGTTTTACTGGCCCTGGAAAGTGCTTTTAATGCCAATGCAGTTTCTAAAGCCGGTGCAGTAGGCTATTGGCAAATTATGGATAATGTTGCTAAAGAGTATGGATTGAGATATGTTCCGAAGCAACATAAAAAATCAACAGGCAAAAAGAAGGCAACTAAAACCGCTCCTGCAAGAGACGATAGAAAGAATTTTAGTAAATCAACCTATACCGCAGCCCGTTATTTAAAAGACCGTAGCCGCAATTTAGATAATGACTTGCTGCTGATGGTAGCCAGCTACAATTGCGGGGTGGGTAATGTGTGGGAGGCTATGAAAAAGACCGGTAAAACTGATCCTGACTTTTGGGATATTAAAAATTTATTGCCTGCCGAAACCCAGGCCTATGTAATGAACTTTATTACATTGAATGTTATTTTTCATAATTACGAAAAGTTTGAAAATAATACCTTGCTGTTTACACCTGCAAAATTTAAACCAGACAATTCTGATGGTATTATCACTGAAGAACTCGTTCCATCTGTTGCTCAACAATAAATCACCGTTTCTTTTTATAAGAAAGTGTAATCACCGTTTAACCATCAATCGGCTTACCTTTGTGCAATGCCCCGGTTCAATTGGAACGATAGCACTAATTTATTAAGTAAGCTCAGCTTTCGCCGTTTTATAAATGGCGCAAAAGTGTTAAGCAGTTTTTATGCAAGCCGCCTGTTAAACAGGCCGGTGCAATGGGGTTATCCTGTTTCCATTTCTTTTGAGCCAACCACCAGCTGCAACCTGCGTTGCCCCGAATGCCCCAGTGGCTTACGCCAGTTTAGCCGCCCAACAGGCATGTTGCAGAATGATTTCTTTAAAAAGACCATTGATGATATCCACAAGGAGTTGCTTTATCTTATTTTCTATTTCCAGGGCGAACCTTACCTGAATCCAGATTTCCTGGAGATGGTAAAATATGCCAGCGATAAAAAAATATATACGGCTACCTCAACCAATGCCCATTACTTAAATGATGAAGCGGCTAAGAAAACAGTTGAAAGCGGGCTTGACCGTCTGATCATTTCAATTGATGGTACCACACAGGAAGTTTACCAGCAATACCGTGTTGGCGGTAAGCTAGACAAAGTACTGGAAGGGGCAAAAAATATCATGAAATGGAAAAAGAAACTAAATAGCAAAACACCTTTTGTGTTTTTTCAGTTTCTGGTGGTAAAACCCAACGAACATCAGATTGAAGATATAAAGCGGCTGGCAAAAGAAGTTGGCGTGGATGAAGTACGTTTTAAAACTGCACAGGTTTACGATTATGAAACAGACCCAAATAACCTGATACCAACCATTGACAAGTTCAGCAGGTATAAAAAGAATGCAGACGGCACGTACACTGCAAAAAACAAACTGGCCAACCATTGCTGGAAACTGCAGCACGCCAATGTTATTACCTGGGATGGTTTGGTAGTACCCTGTTGCTTTGATAAGGATGCGACACACCAGCTCGGAAATTTAAAATCGCAAAGCTTTAAAGAAATCTGGCACAATGATAATTATAAACAGTTCAGAAATGAATTAATGAAGAGCAGGAAAAATATTGACATTTGTGCAAATTGCAGCGAAGGAGTTTCTGTGTGGAAAGATTAATTTTAACTATGTGTTTATTTGCTATTAACTAATTTTAACCCATGCCGGATATTTTCAACAACCGCTTAAGGCAATTGATTTTACTGCTGCTGATCATTCTGCTGGCATTATTGCTGGTAAAACAATTGTTCGTTTTTTTGCCGGGTTTTTTAGGCGCTATCACATTGTATATATTATTAAGGGGCACTTATTTTTATTTAACTATCGTAAAGCGTTGGAAAAAAACAGTAACAGCGCTGCTGTTTATTTTGGGCAGTTTAATTGTAATTGCCCTTCCTGTTTATTTCTCCATCCAGCTCATCTCTTCTAAATTATCAGGCATTCTCAATAACCCCGCTGAGCTAATTAATGATGCAAAAATTGTTGGTGAAAAAATTTACACACTTACCGGTTTTCAGGTGTTGAGCAATGAAAATATTCACAGATTCCAGGCCGAGGCCGGCAATATTATTCCAACTATTTTAAACAGCTCGGCAGCCATACTCAGCAACTTTGCCATCATGTTTTTTTTATTATACTTCTTATTGGTAAACGGAAGAAAAACCGAAAAATTCCTTGATGGCTTCATTCCTTTAAAAGAAGAAAATGTTGAATTACTGAGTAACGAAACCAAAATGATGATCCGGGCAAATGCAATAGGAATACCTGTTCTGGCTATCATACAAGGTATTGTTGCCACACTTGGCTATTGGATATTTGGCGTACAGGACTTTGCCCTCTGGGGATTTTTAACCGGTGTTTTTTCTATGGTTCCCATTGTTGGTACTGCCGTCATCTGGGTGCCACTTACTGCATATTTATTTTCAATAGGCGATACAGGCCATGCTATAGGTTTATTAATTTATGCATTGGTGCTGATCACCAATATTGATTATGTAGTGAGGTTAACCTTATTGAAAAAATTTATGGATGTCCACCCGCTTATCACCATTTTTGGTGTAATCATTGGTATCGGGCTCTTTGGCTTTTGGGGTGTAATTTTCGGACCATTGCTTATCAGCTATTTTATTATTTTAGTTAAGATATACATCAATGAATTTGGCAAACCTAAAGGTTACAGAAACCGAAACAGGTCCTTAACCACCGGTGGCCTGTCAGAAAATAAATAAATAATGAGTTTAGAAAAAGATATCAGCCAGCCAGCCTTTAGAAATGAATATCAGAAAGGGATCATCAACCTCATTTATACCTATAACTGGTTGAATGAAAAAATGAAAAAGGTTTTTGATAACGAAGATATAACCGGACAGCAATATAATATACTCCGTATCTTAAGGGGTGCTGGCAAACCTATCTCTACGTTGCAGATTCGGGAACGTATGCTGGATAAGATGAGTGATACCAGCCGCATTGTTGACAGGCTGGTGTTGAAAGGCCTGGCTAAAAAAACAGTTTGTAAAAATGATAAGCGGCTTGTTGATGTCAGTATTGGCCCTAAAGGAATAAAGCTGCTTGAAAAAATAGACCTGCTCGATAAAGATATGGATGCTATTTTTGGCAACCTGTCAGATACTGAAACAAAAACCTTAAATAAATTATTAGATAAAATCCGGAACTCCGGTTAATCAAAAGTATACATGAAATTTTTCCTTTCTTCTATTTTTCTTATTACTTATTATTTGTTGCCTGTTGCATCTGTTGCACAAAGTAAACCAGAGTTTCGGGGCGTATGGGTTGCTACCGTTGATAATATTGACTGGCCAACAAGAGGTAATTATAATTCGGATGCTCAAAAAACTGAGTTTATAAAATTGCTTGATATGCACCAGCAAAATGGTATGAATGCCATGGTGGTGCAGATTCGTCCGGTAACTGATGCATTTTATCCCTCTCAATACGAGCCTTGGAGTGAGTTTCTTACGGGTACACAAGGTAAACCACCTTCACCTTATTACGACCCGCTGGAGTTTATGATTACCGAAACACATAAACGTGGCATGGAATTTCATGCCTGGATGAATCCTTACCGTGCAGTGTTTAATATTGGCAGATCTTCTATTGCTGCAACACATATCACCCGTATTCATCCGGAGTGGTTTTTAACCTACGGCGATAAAAAATATTTCGACCCCGGAAACAAAGAAGCACAACAGTACTTAACCAATGTCGTAAGGGATGTAGTCAGGCGTTATGCAGTTGATGCCATTCATTTTGATGATTATTTCTATCCCTACCGGATTCCCGGAAAAGAATTTCCAGATTATAAAACTTACCGGCAATATGGAAATGGTATGGCTAAAGATGACTGGCGCAGAAGCAATACCGATTCTATCATCAGTATGTTAAGTGCGGTTATAAAAGAAGAAAACCCTAAATGTCAGTTTGGTATCAGCCCGTTTGGCGTTTGGCGTAACGAAGATAAAGATCCCATAAGCGGTAGTAAAACAAATGGAGCACAAACCAATTACGATGATCTGTATGCAGACATTTTATTATGGCTGCGTAAAGGATGGATTGATTATGTAGCCCCACAATTGTATTGGGAGTTTGGTCATAAAATAGCTCCTTATGAAATTTTATTGGACTGGTGGAGTAAACACACTTATGGCCGCAATTGCTATATAGGCCTGGGTATCTACCGTGCAAACAGCAATACGGCCTGGAAAGATACTACACAGTTACCCCGCATGATAGAAGCACTGCGTAACACACCTAATATACAGGGAATGATTTTTTTCAGCAGCAAAACCTTCAATAAAAATCCTAACGGATGGAACGATAGTTTACGATTGAATTATTTTAAAGAGCCGGCTGAAATGCCTGAAATGGGTTGGCTGAAATGATTTTAATTACCTTTACAGCATAAAAATTATACACTATGCCCGGCTTTGAATTTTTTGGACAAGAAGAAAGAAAAGAAGTTAATGATGTACTGGAAACAGGCATTTTAATGCGTTATGGCTTTGATGGCCCACGTAAAGGAATATGGAAAGCCAAAGAACTGGAAGAAGCCATCTGTACTACGTTTGGTTGTAAGCATGCCCAGTTGGTTAGTAGTGGCACAGCTGCATTAACCACAGCTATGAGTGCCTTAGGTATTGGTTACGGCGATGAAATAATATTACCGTCTTTCACTTTTGTTGCCAGTTTTGAAGCGGTGCTTAGTGTTGGCGCAGTTCCGGTTTTTGTAGATGTGGATGATACATTAACATTGAGCCCTGAAGCTGTGAAAAACGCTATTACCCCAAAAACAAAATGTATTATGCCGGTACATATGTGCGGCAGTATGGCAGATATGGATGCGCTACAGGCAATCTGCAAGGAACATAAACTGATATTGCTGGAAGATGCCTGCCAGAGTATTGGTGCAACTTACAAGGGAAAAAAACTGGGCACCATCGGCGATGCCGGAACATTTAGTTTTGACTTTGTGAAAACCATTACCTGCGCCGAAGGCGGTGCAGTAATGACAAACCGGGAAGATGTATACCTCAACAGCGATGGTTACAGCGACCATGGTCATGACCATAAAGGTGCTGACCGTGGAGCCGACCTTCACCCGTTCATTGGATATAATTTCCGCATCAGCGAATTGCATGCTGCAGTTGGTTTGGCACAGATAAAAAAACTAGATAGTTTTTTAGCCATCCAG
>JBATAS010000269.1:0-31629 GCA_049661965.1 Ferruginibacter sp.
GTTTTGGATTGCCGGAGGAAGTTGCACATGCAGTTGCATTTTTAGCATCAAAAGAAGCGGCATATATAACCGGCGAAGTGATTTCGGTGAATGGAGGGTTGTATTCTTAGGAAGTTATCAGTTAATAGTTATTGGTTAAGAAGGATGGAACCACAACCAATAACAATTAACCATTAACCATTAACTTAAAAATGAACAGAGTAGTTATAACAGGCATGGGCATTTATTCCTGCATAGGAAAAAACCTGGATGAGGTACGGGAATCCTTATACAAAGGAAAGTCGGGTATCATCCTCGATCCTGTACGTAAGGAATATGGCTATCGCTCGGGCCTTACAGGTTTTGTAGATAAGCCGGAGCTGAAAGGAAAATTAGACAGGCGGGCACGTATCATGCTGCCCGAACAGGGAGAATATGCCTACCTGGCAACCCTGGAAGCATTGGCCAATGCCGGCATTGATGAAGATTATATCGCTGCAAATGAAATTGGGATTTTATATGGTAACGACAGTTCAGGTAAATCGGTTATTGAAGCCAATGATATAATAAGAGAGAAAAAAGATACAACCTTGGTTGGTTCGGGTGCGGTTTTTCAAACCATGAACTCGACGGTAACCATGAATCTGGCAACAATATTTAAGTTGCGTGGCGTAAATTTTACCATCAGTGCAGCCTGTGCCAGTGGCTCTCATTCCATTGGCCTTGGTTACCATTTTATAAAAACGGGTTTGCAGGATATGATTGTTTGCGGCGGTGCCCAGGAAATAAACCATTTGAGTATGGGTACTTTCGATGCATTATCAGCTTTTTCAATAAGAGAAAATGATCCTACAAAAGCATCACGGCCCTTTGACCGTGACAGGGATGGATTGATACCAAGTGGCGGAGCCGCAACAGTAATATTAGAAACATTGGAATCGGCCCAAAAAAGAGGAGCAAAAATTTTGGGCGAAGTTATAGGTTATGGCTTTTCATCAAACGGCGGGCATATTTCAAACCCCACGGTTGATGGCCCGGTAAGATCTTTACATAGGGCAATGAGTGATGCAGGAATACAGGCTAAAGAAATAGATTATATAAATGCACATGCCACATCTACCCCGGCAGGCGACAGCAGTGAAGCAAGGGCTATTCATGAAGTATTTGGTGCACAAAGGCCGTTGGTGAGTTCCACAAAATCAATGACCGGCCACGAGTGCTGGATGGCAGGTGCCAGCGAAATTGTGTATTCTATGATTATGATGCAGCATTCATTTGTAGCGCCCAATATAAATTTTGAAAACCCTGATGAAGATTCTGCAAAATTGAATATAGCAAAAAGCACCACCGAAAAAGATATAGTTGTATTTTTGTCCAACTCCTTTGGGTTTGGAGGAACTAACTCATCATTAATTATCAGAAAACTGATTTAAAGTACTGCTTATGACAAACGAAGCGATTATAGAGAAAATTCACGATTTCATGATCGAGGAATTTGAAGTGGATTCGGAAAAATTAATTCCTGAGGCTAACCTGAAAGAAACCCTTGGTTTAGACAGCCTCGATTATATTGATCTGGTAGTGGTAATTGAAAGCAATTTTAAGTTTAAAGTAAAACCCGAAGATTTTACAAATATTGCCAGCCTGCAGGATTTTTATGATTACGTAATCTCCCGTGTAAATTCAAAAGAACTGGCATAATGGCTGCCTGGCAGGGAAAATCCAAAGGCAGCCCGCTTGGGTACCGTATTTTTGTTTGGGTATTAAAAACTTTCGGCGTTTTGCCGGCATATTTCCTGCTCAGGTTTGTAACCTTATATTATTTCTTTTTTTCCTTTAAAGCATCCCGGCAAATTTACTTGCTGTATCGCCGTAAGCTGGGCTATGGCTGGTGGGCAGCCATTTTTAAAATATATAAAAACTATTTTTTACTGGGGCAGAGCATTATTGATAAGGTGGTGCTGATGTCGGGTATAAAAAATAATTTCAGTTTTAATTTTGATGGAGAGGAAAACCTGCTGAAGATTGCCGAGATGAAAAAAGGCGGTATACTGCTCAGTGCTCATATCGGCAACTGGGATGTGGCCGGCCATTTGTTTACCCGCCTGCAAACACCCATAAATATTGTATTGTATGATGCAGAGCATGAGCGTATAAAAGAATATCTTGAGGGCGTTACCGGCAAGCGGAATATGAATATCATTGTTATTAAAGACGACCTTAGTCATATTTATGCCATCAGCGATGCTTTTGCCAGGAATGAACTGGTTTGTATGCATGCCGACAGGTTTTTGCCCGGAAACAAAACCATAACAACTGATTTTTTGGGGCAGGATGCAAAGTTTCCGCTGGGGCCATTTTTACTGGCAGCTACTTTTAAAGTTCCGGTATCGTTCGTATTTGCAGCAAAAGAGAGCAAACTGCACTATCACTTTTTTGCCAGCCAGATAAAAGATTACAGCAGCTTTGGAAAAGACCAAATGATAGCCGGAATGCTGACCGATTATGCAATTGAAATGGAGAGCAAACTGAAACGATATCCTGAACAATGGTTTAATTATTATAACTTTTGGGAATAATGCCAACAACAGAAAATATAACAGAGCTGATACCGCAAAAACCCCCTTTTGTAATGGTGGATAAGTTGCTTAATTTTAGCGAAACAACTACAACAACAGGGTTCACTATAAAAGCTGATAATGTCTTTGTAGAGAATGGGCTATTTAAAGAACCCGGACTGGTTGAAAATATAGCACAAACGGCAGCAGCCCGTGCAGGCTATATTGCTAAAAAAGAAAATAAACCTGTACTGGTTGGGTATATCGGGTCTGTAAACGGGTTACAGATTTTTTCTTTACCAAAAACCGGCGACGAGTTAGTTACTGAAATAACTATAGAAAATCAGATTTTTGATGTAACATTAATATCCGGAAAGATTATCTGTAATAATGATACCATTGCTCAATGCAAGATGAAAATATTTATTAATCAAATTAAAAACTCCTGATTATGAAACGTACACAAAGACTAATTGTTCTGGCAGCCGTATTGTTTTTTGTTAGCAATACCGCTACCCTGTTTGCTCAAACGGTAAAAGATGTTTTTACCAATACCGAAACAGCTATCACCTACCTGGGTATAGATTATTATAAAGCCCGCCTGATTAACGATCCGGGATCAAATAATACGTCGGATATAAAGAACAGGTTGTTCAACAGCATGAACCAGGTGGTAGTTGCCGAACCCAAAAACTATGACATTACCGGAGCTTTTAACAGGAGTAACTCAGTAAGCAGCGACCTTACTGCAGTTACAGCCCGTAATGAAAAAACAATTGCAGATGATATAACTTCCACCAACGCTGCTGATTTTTACCGGCTTACCGAAGCTGATATTGCCGCCGAAGTAAAAGCCCTGTCGTTTAAAGATAAATCGGGCGTAGGTCTGGTATTCATTATGGAAGGAATGAAAAAGGAAGAGAAAAAAAGTTATGGCTCGGTTTGGGTTGTATTGGTTGATATGAAATCAAAAAAAGTTTTGATGGCCGAAAGAATGGAACAGGAAGCTGCCGGTTTTGGCTTCCGTAATTTTTGGGTATCAATTGTCAAAAAATCCATCATCGAAATAAATAAGAAAAAATATAAAGACTGGAAGAAAAAATACGGCAGTTGATATTAGCTGAATATGAAAAAAGAATTGAGCAGCAGGACGGAGATAGTAGTCAGGTTTAATGAGGCAGATCCTCTCGGTATTGTCTGGCATGGCCACTACATCAGGTATTTTGAAGATGGAAGAGAAGATTTTGGAAATACCCACGGGCTTTGCTACCTGGATGTTTACAAACATGGTTTTGTTATACCGGTAGTAAGTGTACAATGCGATTTTAAAAAATCGCTGCGTTATGGCGACCGTGTAATTGTTGAATCGAAATACATACCTACTGATGCAGCAAAAATGAAATTCACCTATCGTTTATTCAAAGCATCAACCGGCGAACTGGTGGCAACCGGTTCTTCTGTACAGGTTTTTTTAAGTAAGGACGATTCTGTACTTCAGCTGGCCAACCCGCCTTTTTTTGAAGACTGGAAAAAGAAACATGATTTGCTGTAATGATTAAAAAAACAATGACAGATATTTTTATCAGTTCAGATAATATTTTATCGCCGATAGGTTTAACCACTGCCAAAAACTTTGAGCAGCTTAAACAAAATATTTCGGGCATAAAAAAGCATGATGATAAAAGTATGAGTGACCAGCCTTTTTATGCAGCTTTGTTTGACCATGAAAACGAAATTTCGATGGAGTCGTTGCCGCATAACTATACCAGGTTCGAAAAACTGCTTATCACTTCCATCAGCGATGCTCTTTCAAAAACCAATGTAAAAGCACCCGATAAAAAAACAGTACTTATTATTTCCACCACAAAAGGAAATATCAGTTTACTGGAAACAGAAAAACCTTGTGATGCATTAAATAAACGAATTTCCTTAAATACATCTGCAAAACTGGTTGCTGATCATTTTCAGTTTACTAATCAGCCTGTAATTATTTCCAATGCCTGTATATCGGGTATGCTGGCTGTTTTAACCGGTATGCGGTTAATTCAATCAGGACAATATGATCATGCTGTAGTTGCCGGTGCTGATGTGATCAGTAAGTTTATTCTTTCGGGTTTTCAGTCTTTCCAGGCCATCAGCCCTTCGGTTTGCAAACCATTTGATGCGGCAAGAGACGGAATTAATTTAGGCGAAGGAGCAGCCACAGTCGTCCTTACATCTGCTAAAGAATATTCATCAGGTATTAAAGTAAGCGGCGGTTCTGTAAGCAATGATGCCAATCATATTTCGGGGCCATCACGTACCGGCGAAGAATTAAATCTTGCCATAACCAAGGCAATGAAAATAGCCGGTGTTACGGCAAGCGATATTGATTTTATTTCGGCACACGGAACAGCCACCATTTTTAACGATGAAATGGAAGCAAAAGCAATTAACCTCGCTAACCTGCAAGCTGTACCAGTAAACAGTTTGAAGGGTTACTATGGGCATACATTAGGTGCTGCCGGTTTAATTGAATCCATCATTTCCATTCAATCATTAAAAGAAAACACAGTGATACCAACTCCTGGATTTCAAACAATCGGCGTAACACAACCGGTAAACATTTGTACAACATTATATCAATCCTCTTTACAACATTGCTTAAAAACAGCTTCCGGTTTCGGAGGTTGTAATGCAGCTATGATATTCAGCAAACAATAATTCTAAAACAAAAACAGCAATTAAACAGTTATGAACTTTTTTTCTAAAGATAAAAAATCAGCATTTGAAGCCAAAGAAGCTGCCCAGTGGATTGCGTTCGGGCCGGTAATTTTTCAGGCTGCCCGTGTACTGCGGAACAGTGGTATTTTAAAACTGATTGAAGACAGCGGTAAGACAGGATTAACCAATGAAGAGATTGCTGAAAAATTAAAGCTTTCAAATTACGGCGTAAGAGTTTTGCTGGAATCGGGCCTGGGCCTTGGATTGGTTTTGGTAAATGATAAAAAATATACGTTGGGCAAAACCGGTTATTTTATTCTGCACGACTCTCTCACAATAACCAATATGGATTTTGTGCATGATGTAAATTATAAAGGGCTTTTCTATTTAGATGAAAGCATTGAACAAGGCAAGGCTGTAGGGTTAAAAGAGTTCGGCGACTGGCCAACCATTTACGAAGGTTTATCGCAGCTGCCAAAGCATGTACAAAAAAGCTGGTTCAGTTTCGACCATTATTTTTCTGATGATGCTTTTCCCTTGGTATTACCCATGGTATATAAAGATGGCGTAAAAAAAATACTGGATATTGGCGGCAATACAGGTAAGTGGGCCATAGCCTCTACGAAATTTTCTCCCGACGTTCACATCACCATTATGGATCTTCCGGGCCAGCTTAATGTAGCAAAGCAACGGATTGAAGAGCTTGGACTAACTGACAGAGTTGATTTTAAGCCCGTAAATATTTTAGATGAAACAGTAAAATTTCCTAAAGGTTTTGATGTGATATGGATGAGCCAGTTCCTGGATTGTTTTTCTGAAGCTGAGATTGTTTCCATTTTAAAAAGATGTTACGAAGCATTGGATGAAAACGGGCAGGTAATTATACTGGAACCATATTGGGACCGGCAAAAGTTTGAAGTGGCTGCTTTCTGTTTACAGCAAACTTCTATCTACTTTACTGCATTGGCAAATGGTAACAGCCAGATGTACAGCGCCGAAGTATTTTTTAAATGCGTAACTGATGCCGGGTTTGATATTGTAGAAGAGACAGATCACATTGGCCTTAGCCAGACTTTAATAAAATGTAAAAAAAGAAAATAATAATTGATGAAAACAGAAAAGGTAGATGTACTGGTAATTGGCGCAGGACCATCGGGCACTGTAGCCGCTTCCATCATAAATAAAGCAGGTTACTCTGTTAAGATTGTAGAGAAAATGAAATTTCCACGCTTTGTAATTGGCGAAAGTTTATTGCCACGTTGCATGGAAGCATTAGAAGAAGCCGGCTTTCTGGAAGCTGTTAAAGCATGTGGTTTTCAGGAAAAATACGGAGCTAAGTTTGTAAAGAATGGTAAAATATGCGATTATTTTTTTGGAGACCAGTTTACACCTGGTTGGAGCTGGACATGGCAGGTGCCCAGGGCAACTTTTGATAAAACATTAGCCGATACCTGCGAAAGTATGGGCATTCCGGTTTGTTACGAAACAACAGTTACCGGTATTGTTTTTAACGGATCAGATTCTATAACAACCGTAGTGGATATAGATGGCAACGAATCGCAGATTGAAGCCCGGTTTATTGTTGACGGCAGCGGCTATGGCAGGGTGATACCACGTTTGTTCAACATGGATAAGCCATCAAACCTGCCGCCACGCAAAACTTTGTTTACCCATGTGGTGGATACAAAACGAACTATGGACGATGAACCCAACCGCATTACCATTATTGTACATCAGTATGGTATATGGATCTGGGTTATTCCTTTTTCAAACGGTAAAACATCGGTAGGCTTTGTTGGCGAACCCGGATTTTTTAAAGCGACTGAAGGCACACCCGAAGAACAGATGAGAAAATTACTGGCAACAGAACCTTACCTGGCCGAAAGAATGAAAGATGTAGAATTTGTTTTTGAGCCAAGGATCTTAGAGTCGTGGTCAACAACAACCAATCAGTTTTATGGCGATGGTTTTGTACTCACAGGAAATGTTACTGAATTTTTAGACCCCGTATTTTCATCGGGTGTTACATTGGCTACCGTGTCCAGCCAGAAAGCAGCAAACCTGGTAATAAAAAAACTTAAGGGCGAAAACGTTGACTGGGAAGCCGATTACACCCAACCCATGATGCAGGGTGTAAACACCTTCCGCTCATATGTAATGGCATGGTACGAAGGAACATTAGATACAATTTTCTTTGCCGATAACCAGGTGCCCGAAATAAAAAGTATGATATGCTCTGTACTGGCAGGTTATGTATGGGATACTAACAACCCCTATGTAAAAGATCATAAAACCGCATTACAGAAATTAGCCAAGCTGATTACATTACGGGATTCTTTAAAAAAAGCTTAAGCAACCAATAATTACCTTTAAACTATTGTCAAACGATTTATACATATCTGCCAGTTGCCTTATCTCAAATCATGTTGTGTATAAAAACGAACAGCCTGTATTTGAAAATAAAGAAACGGATATAAACGATTTTCTGGTTTCTGTTTACCGTCATCTTGCCACAGCATATCCAAAATTCTTTAAAATGGATAACCTGAGTAAATTGGGTTGGCTGGCCAATGAAGTTTTATTACAGAACAGTTTTGATGCAGGAAAATACAGCCCAGAGAATATTGGTATCGTTTTATCAAACGCCAGCAGCAGTCTGGATACTGATATAAAATATCTGGAAACAGCTAAGGATATTGCCAGCCCGGCCCTGTTTGTGTACACATTGCCCAATATTGTTATTGGTGAAATATCTATAAAACATAAGTTTAAAGGAGAGAACGCTTTTTTTATCTTTGAAGAGTTTAATACCGGCTTTATTCAACAATATGTAAGCAACCTGTTTAATAATAATGTATTGCAATGCTGTATCTGTGGCTGGGTTGAATTACTTGCTGATAACTATAAAGCAGCTTTATTTTTAATTGAGAAAGATAAAAGCGCTAATTCCGTTATTTTTACAAAAGAAAACTTAAATAAAATATATCAGTCAGAAAATGAATAAATTAATGTCGGATCTGAAATCACAGATCATTGCTCAGTTGAATTTGCAGGATACCAAACCGGAAGATATAGGAGATGACCAGCCTTTATTTGTTGAGGGCCTTGGCCTTGATTCGATTGATGCACTGGAACTGATCGTTTTACTGCAGCAACATTACAAGATCAAACTTTCCAATGCCGAGGATGGCCCCAAAGTTTTTCATTCGGTACGTACCATGGCTGAATACATTACTGCTCATCAAGCTCAGAATGCATAAATATGAACGAACCCGTTTTTGTTGCCGGTACAGGTATCATTTCGGCGATAGGTAATAATGTCGCCGAATGCCTTAGTGCGCTGGAAAACGGATGTGCAGGAATGGGAAATATGAATTTGTTAGATTCGGTTCATAAGCAGCGGCTGCCGGTTGCCGAAGTAAAACTGAGTAATGAAGAACTGGCAAAACTTGCCGGTCTTCCAAAAATAAAAAGCCGTACCGCTTTACTAAGCCTGGTTGCCGCAAAAGAGGCACTTGCAAACGCAGGTATTGAAAATCTCAAATCACTGCGCTGCGGTTTTATTTCGGCCAACTCGGTTGGTGGTATGGATAAAACCGAAAATTTTTTCGCTGATTTTATTGCAGATAATAATAAAGGGCGCCTGCGTAATGTTATCAACCACGAATGCGGCAGTGTGACAGAACTCGTTGCCGATGCATTGGGTATTAAAGATTATATCACAACAATCAGCACTGCCTGTTCTTCATCTGCAAATTCAATTTTTTTTGGCACCAGGCTGATAAGGAATAATATTGTTGATGTAGTTGTTGCCGGTGGTACAGATTCCCTCACAAAGTTTACATTGAACGGGTTTAATACATTAATGATCGTTGATGAACAATTTTGTCAACCATTTGATGAAAACCGTCGTGGGCTTAACCTTGGTGAAGGCGCAGGTTATGTGGTTTTAGTTTCAGAAAAGATTGCTGCAACTTTAAAGAACAAGCCTGAAATTATTTTAAGCGGATATTGCAATGCCAATGATGCTTATCATCAAACCGCTTCATCACCAGATGGTACAGGTTCTTTTTTAGCCATGAGTGGCGCATTAAGTAAGAGTAGATTACAACCATCTGATATTGATTACATCAACTTACATGGAACCGGTACACAGAATAATGATATTGCCGAAGGAACAGCCATTAAAAGATTGTTCGATGGACAATATCCAAAGATGAGTTCAACAAAAACATTTACCGGGCATACATTGGGTGCCAGCGGCGGCATCGAGGCTGTGTTTTCTGTTTTGGCTTTGCTGCATGGAGTTATTTTTCCTAACCTGCGTTTGCAGACTCCCATGGTTGATCTGCCTTTTGTGCCCGAAAGAGAATTTATAAAAAATATAAAAGTGAATCATGTGCTCTCCAATTCATTTGGATTCGGAGGCAATTGTTCATCATTAATTTTTTCTAAACTGGAACAAACCGATAAAGAATAAAAGCTGTCAGTCTGAGCTTGTCGAAGACGGGTTATACGTGACATGCCATCTTCGACAAGCTCAGACTGACAGAATACTGGATTAAAAGTTAAAATTAATTTGACAAGAAGATAAAGATAAAATGTACATCAGAGCAACAGGAAATATCTCTCCGCAAAAAACCTTTGGCCACCAGCCATTGGACGAGGCGCCTGTTGCCTATACCGGAAACCGCCTTACCTGCATTGAACCCGACTATAAAGAGTTTATTGATCCCAAACAGATCCGCCGCATGAGCCGTATCATCCGCATGGGTGTAGCCGCTGCCATGGAATGTTTACAGGAAGCCAATATAAAAATACCCGATGCTATTGTTACCGGCACGGCCTATGGTTGCCTGGAAGACACTAATTCTTTTATAAGCAAGATGGTGGAGTTTAATGAAGAATTACTTACGCCAACAGCCTTTATACAATCCACACACAACACCATTGGTGCACAGATAGGCCTGATGCTGCAATGCAATAATTATAACAATGCTTTTGTTCATCGTGGTTTTTCTTTTGAGAGCGCTTTGCTGGATGGCATAATGTTATTAAAAGAAAATGATGCACAGCATGTTTTGGTTGGTGCTATTGATGAGATCACCAATACCAGCCACAGCATTTTAAACAGATTGGGATTGTATAAACAGGAGGAGATTTCTAATCTTGATATTTATAAAAAAAAATCAAAAGGAACCATTGCAGGAGAAGGGGCAACATTTTTTTTAGTGACCAATGAACCATCCGTAACTGATTACGCAAAACTTGATGGGCTGCATACTTTTTATAAACCAGATGGAATTGCAGAGATTGAGAACCAGATAAAGTCTTTTTTGGAAGATCACAATACCGACATTAATGAAATTGATCTCATCATCACGGGCAAAAATGGCGATGCCGGAACTGATAAGATTTATGAATCATTATCGAAATCCATTTTTATTGATAAGGATACAATCAATTATAAACATTTATGTGGCGAATATCCTACTGCTGCTGCATTTGCTATGTGGCTGGCAGCAATTATCATAAAATCAGGAATAGTTCCTGAAACACTGGATTACAAAGCTTCTTCTGAAAACAAGATAAAAAAAGTTTTAGTATATAATCACTACCAGGGCATACATCATTCTTTATCTTTGCTCTCGGCATGTTAAACTTCCGTAACACAAATACTTTTTTTATTGTACTGCTGGCTGTTTTGGTTAGTACGCATATTTTATACGGATTACCTGTTTATATTTATTTCATTTTACTTTTTACCTGGTCGTTGGTTATCTTTTGGGGTTGTGTTAATGTAGGCTCCGGTTTCTTTTTACCAATTGTTTGCAAAGCAAATACTGATAAGAAAGAAATTGCAATAAGTTTTGATGATGGTCCTGCATTGAATTACACAACTGAAATTTTAAATGTATTGAAAACTGAAAATGTAAAAGCAACGTTTTTTTGTATTGGCAACCGTATAGCCGGTAATGAAAATATTGTAAAGCAGATGCACAGCGAAGGGCATATTATCGGCAACCATAGTTTTTCTCATCATTTCTGGTTTGATATGTTTTCTGCAAAAAGAATGCAGAAAGATTTGAAACAGATGGATGCAGAAATGGAAAGAGTGGTTGGATTGAAGCCGAAATTATTCAGGCCGCCCTACGGTGTTACCAATCCTAATTTAAAAAAAGCAATTATTAAAGGAGGCTATACCCCTGTTGGGTGGAGCGTAAGATCAATGGATACAGCAATAAACGATGAAAAGAAATTGCTGACTAAAATCAGGACAGGAATTAAGCCTGGCGCAGTTTTTTTGTTTCACGACACTTGTAAAGTAACCCTGAATGTATTACCAGGCTTCATTAAGGAAGTTAAAAATTTGGGTTATAACATTATTCCGTTAGATAAATTGTTAGCTTTGAACGCTTATGAATAAAATTATACTTACCATACTGATACTGTTTGCAGGTTTTACCTCATATGCCCAATATGCAGGCTTTAGTCCTGTAACAGATTTGGCAAAATTTAAAACAGAATTTGCTGCTGCTACGCAAAAAACAACAGCCATAAAATCTGATTTTACCCAGGAAAAAAATCTGAGTATGCTTTCAGAAAAAATTACTTCCAAAGGAAATTTCTGGTTTAAAAAAGACAGCCGTGTGCGGATGGAATACAATACGCCTTTTAAATACCTGATGATACTGAATAAAGACAAAGTTTATGTAAAGGACGGAACTAAGGAAAGCAGGGTTTCTACCAGGTCGAATAAAATGTTTCAGCAAATCAATAAAATCATGATTGATTGTATGCAGGGAACTATGCTGGATAATGCCGATTTTAAAACAAGGGTTTTTGAAAATAAGAACAGTGCACTTGTTGAGTTGACACCAGTTACAAAGGGGATGAAAGAAATGTTTAAATCTATCATTGTAGTTGTAGATAAAAAGGATTTTTCTGTGCTGAGCATTCAGATGCAGGAACTCTCCGGCGACAATACCATCATGCGTTTTACCAATAAAGAACTGAATGCTTCTATACCGGATAATTTATTTGATATTAAGTAGCAGTCTGCTTTTTATACTAAGCTGTTCGCCGGTGCATAAACAGATGCAATCGGTAAATGCAGATATAACTGTTTTACAGAAATTTAAACCTGCTTTTACCATAGCCCTATACAATACAACCGTAGATGTAGTGGGTAATCATTTAAGCGGTTTACTGCTCATCAAAAAAATGCCCGACAGCAGTACCCGTATGGTTTTCAGCAATGAAATGGGATTTAGTTTTTTCGATTTTGAATTTGGTGCCAATGGCAGTTTTAAAGTATACTCCATTATTAAAAAGATGAACAAAAAATCTGTAATAAAAACCCTGCGACACGATTTTGAGTTGATCTTAATGAATAACCTGGATAGCAATAAGGCTATTGTAAAAACAAAGGATGGGCAGCTTTACTTTATCTTTCCAAAAAACAAAGGATACAATTATTATATTACAACTGCAGATGGAAACGGATTAATCCGTATGGAACGGGCTTCAAACAAAAAAACAATTGTGGAAGCGGTGATGCGGAATTATAACAATGGAATCCCCGACAGCATTGGAATATCGCACAAAACATTTGAATTTAACATTGGCCTGAAAAGACTAGAATAATGATCTTACTAAACGATTTTTTTACCATCAACGACAAGGTTACTTCCGAAACGGAGATATGGGCAGAGCTGTTTATAAACGCAGATCATAAAATATTTGAAGGGCATTTCCCTAATCAGCCCGTAGTGCCGGGTGTTTGTATGATGCAGATGATAAAAGAAATTTATGAAAATATTACGGGCAAAGCAACCAACCTTATACAGGCAGCCGAGTTAAAGTTTCTGTCAGTAATTAATCCAAGGGAAAACAACCTGGTACATGCTACTATAAAAATAGCTTCAGGCGAAAATGGGATTGTAAATATTAATGCTTCAATTTTTAAAGACGAACTGGTACATTTTAAATGCAAAATGCAGTTGCAGAATTGAATTTACCATACAAGCAATACCGCAGATTAGTCTTCTGTTGAAAAATGGCTAGCCCTGCCAGAGGTTATTTTTTTTGTAATCTTCTTATTCTTAAATACCTGGTTTTACTGCGGCCATAATACAAAGTGTCTAGCGTGGTGAGGTAATACTTTTCCAGATAATCATTAATCATATCCCTGTTCATATCTTTATTCAACTCCACAATTCCCAGGGCGTTGGTAACAAACAGGTATGAGTTTGCCTGGCTCGTGGTTTCGGCGAGTAATTGTTTTAATACTACTGTATCTTTTATATTGGTTACATAATTACTGTCGAAAGTAACTTTTCCGGGAAGAGGTATAACAGAATTTTTTCCGGTATAATAGTAAGTAAAAGGAGGATAGATTAAGTTGCTGTAAAAAAGAACAGGTTCTCCGGGATGTTCTATTTTATTAATATAGCCGGCAATACGCTTATAGTCGTAAGATTTTACCGGAGTTTTGTAAAACAGTAAAAGCAATGAAGCAAAATATAATGAACAACCAATAAAGATAATTCTCCTTGCTGATGAATAATATTGTTTAATCAAAACAAATAACAGCATTACAAACGGAAAAACAATGGCCATATATTTGGCTGAATACACAATACCTGTCAGCATAACAACAGCCCCGTAAAGAATGACTAAAAAACCTGCGGCAAGCAGTAAAATATTCAGCTGGTTAAGTTCTTTGCGACTATTGAAACGGCTGTTTTTAAACAATTTTACATATGCATACAGCAAGCCTGTAATAAATATTATTTTTATACCCCAGCGTAGCCACCTATCCAAAGGTACCAGTTGCAATGCCATCAGAAAATCCTGGGGAGTGTAAAATACCGCCTTCACATTTTTAGCTTCCGAAATCAGTGTCAGGGAACCCTGATGCATTTCTATCTGTTGTTTTATAAAAATAAAATTGGGTAAGAAAAGTAAAACAACCGGTAACAGGTAAAGACAAAACCTGAAAAAAACTTTGTAGCCCTTAAAGACAAGCAGCGAAAAGGCAAGCGCTGCAATCAGTAATGTAAAAAAATACTGACTGTAAACTCCAACTACAGCGATAGCCAGAAAAATTAACAGGTCTTTTCTTTTACTCTCTGCATAATAGCGGATAAAATAATAGATAGAAATTACTGAAAGAAGAATGAGGAAGGCATACACCCTTATTTCAAGCGCAGCCCAAACAGTAAAAGGGTTTAGCAGAAAAATAACCAACACCCAGAGCGATCCAGTTTTACCCGAAATAAAACAGACCAGCTTATAAAAATAATAGGCAGCCCCCCCAATACAGATCAGTGAAAATAGTCTGGCAAAAAAAACATCTGTGCTGATTAGCCTCCATATAGCCATCAGTAAAAAATAAACAGGTGGCTGCCCCTCAAATGAATAAGAAAGATTCAATACAGTTGCCAGCTTATTTGATGTAGTACTTAATGTATAGGTTTCGTCTTCCCATACATTTAAAGTATAACAGAGATAGAGTAAACAGCTGGTATATATAATCAGAAATCCATAAAGTAAAATTAATGCTCCGGTACCGGTTCTTTGGTTTTGTATTATTTCTTCTTTCATCGAAAGTTTCTATTAAAGCTGGTCTGTTATGTTAATTCTGTTTAAAACATGCAACAGATAGAGCAGCATGTTTATTATATACTACTATTTTTTTTGTTTTTTCAATGATGTGCCCAAATGAAAAAGTTCTTCAAAGTACCGTTTACTTTGTAACGATAAAAAACCCACGCTCAAAAACTGAATGGCAATAATAAAGGTTAAACCTCCAACAAGAAAAGACTGTGGATTTTTTTGAAACTGTAGTGACATACTATGAGAAAAGGAAGGCGCTGCACCAGCCAGTAAAGTATAATCAGGATTTGCCAGGTCTGCCAGCGTATCATATAGTAGCCACAGCAGTTCGTAAAGAGATAACATCATTAAAATTGCCCCTATACCAATGAAAAAGATATAAGGCCTGAAAATAAATCCTGACATCAGCCCCGAAAAAAAGCCTCGTATTACCCTGAGGCTTGAAGTACGCTTGCCGGCAAATTTATTCTGTGCTGTCCAGTCCAGGTGGGCCGGTATCTCTACAATTTTTGCCCTTAATATCATAGCCTTATAAATAATCTCTGGATTTATTTCATAATCCTTTGTTTTGAGGTTAACGTTTTTTATAAATTCTGTACGGTAAGCTCTTACCATACCGGTAAATGTGTAGTATTTATCCTGTGCGGCCATACGCATAAACCTGTTAACCCAGCGACTCATGATTTTCCTTAAAAAAGGAACTGCCGTTACTTTTCCCCCTTTCATATAAGGAGAGGCCAACACAATATCAGCACCTGTTTCATAAAGTTTATCGACCATGGCTACTATATATTCTTCCGAATAACTGAGGTCAATATCCATTACAACTATTACTTCTCCTTTTGAATTGTGAAACCCGGTTTTTAATGCGTTGCCAAGGTTTAAATTAGTGGGATGGTGAATTACCCTGATGTTGTTATTCTGACTTGACAGTTCATCTGCAATTGCTGCAGTTTTGTCCTTGCTGCCATCATTAATGATTAAAATCTCATAATCATATTTATCAGCTCTACTTTGCAGGCATTTAATTATAGTATCAATATTTATTCCCAGAATAGCTTCCTCATTATAACAAGGAAGTACAATAGTGATAAATTTTCTTTCTGCAGTTTCCATATTCTATAACCTGTTTTATCTTTTTTTATTGTTACTGCTGGTAAATTACTTTCAGCAATTTACTTATATAAAAATTAATGCATTTCTTTTAAATACTAATATAAACCTGAGTAAGTTATATTTTAGCTGTATTAACCGGTTCTTCAAACTGAGTTATTCACATTACTCTTTAAATCTCCTTTCTGAATCAGTTTGTATTTTTTATCAAGTTGCCTACTCTTTTACGTGTACGCCAATAAACATCTTCCATAAACATGTGCGAAAACTCACCGTTACGCCCTATACTCAACAGGTTTTCGATATTGGTTGATTGTTCAAAATCTTTTCGTTCTTTTTCATACTCATTTAAAAATACCGGGTATGCAATGGGTGTTCTCAATATGCTATAACCCAAATAACGCTGTTTTGCATCGGGTATTACTGCTGTAATATCCTGCAAACATTGTTCTGCCAGTTTTGCTTCATCCATAGCCCAAATTTCATCATCTTTCTGGCAGCCAATATCAACTGTTACAATTGATTTACCTTCAGGTGCCAGCCATGGCATTGAACGGGTAACTTCGGTAAGCCGAAAGAAAATAAACTTCCTTTCTGGAAACCATAACACGGTATTTGATAAAAGATTCCTTCCGGTAAAACGCAGATTTACAAATACCATAGGTCTGTATCTGAACTGAGACATATGACTTAAAGCATTTGAGCCCTTTACTAACTTTGCAAGAATATTTGCCGGAGCTGTGCTAATAACGGCAGATACCGGATGAATTTCGCCTTTTACTTTTACAGCAACCACCTTTTCATTTTCTACTAATATCTCTTCTACTGGCGAATTAAGTTTAATAGAATCCTCTAAGCCCTCTGCCAGTTTTTTGCAGAGTACCGAAGTTCCTTCATTGGGGTAAACATGCCAAACACTTGGCTTCTCCGGTTTTTCCTTACTATAGCCGCAAGCAACAGCCCTGCCCGTAAGCCAACTTGCTGCTTTAAGATAGAATGTATTTAGTACGCTTCCAGGTAAACTTGACCCCACAGCCGGCGATAAATTTTTAGCATCTGCTCCAGACCAGGCTTCTATAAGCGGCAAAGCTATCTCCTCAGCCAATGCTTCGCCATATTTATTACTAAACCATGCAGCGGCAGAATCAGGGGCTTTTCTATTACCTAATGTTTTTATATGGGTAGCTATAAAACTAAACGACATACGGGGAATTTTTAGCAGCCCAAACGGATAACTATAGCTTTTCCCTTTTAGCCACACATCTTCACCATATTTTTTTACCAGCCTGCAATCGTCGCCAACACCAATTGCATTGGCCAGCCGGTTGGTAACAAAATGGGCTCCAAAATCGTAACTGAACCCATCAGAGTCGGTAAAACTTGCTGCCAGGCCGGCTAACTTATCAGCAGCTTCAAAAAGTATAAAGGGAATATTTTTTTCTTTTAAAAAATTTGCCGCAGTTAAGCCGGCTATACCACCACCCAGAATTACAATTGGTTTTTGAGCTTCCATGTGTTTAAATTTTAAGTTAAGCTTTAAAGTTGCCTGATTCCCTTGAAAATATAACTACCCTAATTCAGTGGTTTTTGTAAGGTTACCTGCAACAATGCACCTTTATTAAATTTTTGCAAAACAAAATCAAGTGCTGTAAAAGCGGTAAGCGATACAGTGGACTTTAATGTAAAACAATTGATCAGCCATTTGGGTGCATTCCTGTCAACAAGTTTATTATGAATTGAATAAACCCAGTTTACAGGACTGATAATTGTTTTCAGGCTGTCAATGTTAAAGTCTGTATTTTTTGCCAGCTGTGTAAATGAACGTTTGTTAAACAAATTCCAATGACGGGGAAAATGATAACCACCCCAATGCCCTTTTTTAAATAATTTAAAATCAAGAGCATCGGTATTATCTGTAACTATTACAACACGTCCGCCGGGCCGTAAAAGTTTATGCACGGCCTGTAATACCACATCAGGTTGTTCTACGTGTTCAATAGTCATTATCATAAATACTAAATCATAATTATTTGTGGGCAAATCAAGTTCTTCAACGGTACCCAAATGCACGTTAAGGCCTGCATCAATCGCCCGTTTAACAGCCTTACTGTCAATATCAACTCCTTCCAGCGTCCAGCTTTTTTTTCCAAACTGCTTAAGTAAACCCAGGTGAAAACCATCGCCACAACCAACGTCTAAGATTTTTGCATCAGGCGGCAGGTTGCTGCACTTTTTTAACAGACGTCCAGCTTCAAGGCGGGAACGTACTTTGTACACAAATCCAAAATCATTTTCCGAAAAATTAAAGGCATGATAAGTACTGGGATAAATAGTTTCCAGTTCAGAAACATCGGGTCTTGGATTCAAATAAACCAAGCCGCATGTGCTGCATTGCACTGCATAAAAAGTATCTGTGCTTGTATGGTATTCAAAATCCTTCCCCTTGCCTATTGCTGAGGCTGTATCGTTTTTACAAATACAACATTGTACAAAAGTTAAATTAAGGTCAGTATTTTTTTCCATATACTTATTTAAATTATTTACTAACACAGTAAGCTTTCGAAAATTATAAACTTAGACCGCTGTTAGTATTAATTTCTGTTATCATTTTTTCGGTTACCTGCTCCCCAAAAATTTTATTTTGCTTATCGGGAACTATAAAATCAATAATTTTTAACGCAATATTTTCATCAGAGGGGTTAATCAATAAGTTCCAACTTTCGCTAACCGTTTCCACCCACTCTGTTTCTGTACGCAAAGTTATACACGGTTTTTGGAGTATGTAAGCTTCTTTTTGAATGCCCCCCGAATCAGTAATAATTCTTTTTGAAAAATATTCTAATGCTATAAAATCCAGATAACCCTGCGGTTCTATCAATTCAATATTTTCAGGTACTGTATATGTAGATGGCAGCATTTTCCGGGTACGGGGGTGAACGGGAAAAATTATCTTTTCTTCAAGCTGCCCCATTTCATTTAATATATGCTCCAATATACCGGTATCATCAACATTATAATGCCGGTGGAGTGTAAGTAAATTAAATGGCTTGTCTTGCAATTTTAAGTCTGCAACCGATGTTGATTTGGCGAGTGCAACTTCTATGCTGTTCTTCATAGTATCCACCATAATATCTCCGGTTAAGAAAGTGCTCTTGCCTAAGCCTTCATTATTAAGGTTATCAACAGCAGTTTGCGTAGGTGCAAAAAGATACCTGGAAACATGATCTGTAACAATGCGGTTAATTTCTTCGGGCATTGTTCTGTTAAAACTTCTTAATCCTGCTTCTATATGTATTATGGGGATATTTAGTTTTGCTGCAATTAATGCTCCTGCCAGTGTAGAATTAGTATCGCCAAAAACAATTACCAGGTCAGGCTTTTTTTCGATCATCGCTGCTTCCAGCCTCAGCATCATATTGGTAATCTGCACTGTTTGATTGCCTGCACCTACTTCCAAATGAATATCAGGTTTTCTTATGCCAAGATCAGTAAAAATTTTTTCGCTCATTGCATAATCATAATGCTGTCCGGTATGCACAATAAATTCCTGATGCACACTATTTGCAAGTGCTGATGATAAAGGCGCCAGCTTTATAAACTGAGGCCTGGCTCCTACAATTGAAAAAATCTTCATCCTTATTTATTTTCCGGGTTTAACTACTTTAAGATTTTCAGAAAAATGCCCTGAAAACTCAGACATTGGTATCACCCTATAATGTTTCTTCAGCATTCCCATTGCTGTTTTAAACACTTCTAATTTTTTTTCAGTCTTAATATTCATTCCGGGAAAAAATGCTAATTGCGGTATATCATCACCTCCAATTAAATCCAATGGATGTAATAAATAGCTTGGTGGTGTTCTGGTTATTTTGCACATCATTATAGCAACCCACAAATAAGCTTTCATTAAATGTTTTGATATGCCGCTGATGTATAGCAAATAACTCTGGTGAAAAGGCAACTTAAACACCGGCATGGTGGTTACGGGAATCTCCATTAATTTTTTCCCCTGTCCCAGGTTCCAGTTATACGGTTTTAGTTTCCTGAACCCTTCGCTGAACTTTCCAAAGAGTTCTTTCCTTGCTTTTTTTTCTTCTTTGGTGAGATCAGATTTTTTAAAATAATACATTCTTGCCAGCGGGCCAAGATAAGTGGGCAGAGTGGAGGCGTCAAACTTATATCCCCTGCTTTGTAAAACTTTTAGCAGGTCTTCGCTCCAGCTAAAACCCGGACCCCTGAAGGATGTTGTGCGTTGGCCCGTTATCTTTTCAATCGCTTCCTCTGCCTGTATGATTTCATTTTCTATCTTCTCGTAGCTATAAGTCTGTAACCAGGATTCATGATGATAAGAATGATTTCCCACTTCATGACCCCGTTCTGTAATCATTTTTAAATACTTTATGTTGTCCTCGTTCTCTGTATCCTTTCCTACAACAAAAAAAGTAATTTTTAAATTGAGCTCATCCAAAACATCAAGCACATACGGAAGGAATATCTGCAAATAGCTAGGATATTTATCCCAACCCTCATCGCCATGTATTTTCATGTACGACCATTGATTATCCAGATCGAGCGACAGGCTTGCTATTGGTTTTTGTTTAGTCATTTTGATTTAAAATTTCTTTAAGTTTATTTTCTGCAACTAAAATGGTCTCATTTACATTAAGTGTTCCATTAATGATTTGTGCAGAATTAACTATATAATAATTACCCAACGATGTGGTAATACCGGGAATATTTTTAGAATAGTTGATTGTAGGCAACGCAAATACCAGCCTGGCTTTTGATGTTCCCCAAAAAAGAATATCATCTTCAGAAAGTTGTGGATACATTTTAAATAATGCATCGCAAAATATTTTCCTAATAGCAGCATCATCTTTTTCAAACAGCGAATCATCAGGGTTTACATATTTTGGCAGGTAAATCAAATGCTTTCCGTTCACTTCGCCTTTATCAATTAATGCTGTCATTTCAATTACGCCTGTAAACGGAGGCCAGGTATCCGTAATATTAGTTACGTAATAAGGCGAAATAGCTTTTTTCAGCAAAACAGAAGGGCAAATAACGCCAAGGTATTTCACGTTGTTGTGTTGTTGTTTTTCATCTTCGGTTAATTCGCCCGCTATTGTTACAGATGCCCTGGATGCTAACGTTGATATTACTTTGTTGAAAGCAGCGGTTTTACTTTCAGTACAAACTTCCATCATGTTACCTGCATTTTTTCTTACAGCAGTTACTTTAGCATTGTACTCAATGTTAACCCCCAGTGAGAGCAAGTGATTGGCAAACTGCCGGTTTACTTTCTCGTAACCACCTTTTACATAGCCAAACATTTCCTTTTTAAGGCCGCTTTTCCTGGCTGCATACATCCGCTGTATCGTTGTCCATATAAAAGCAGCAGATGTATTTTTATAGTTTTCGCCAAGTTTTGCTTTTAACAGCGGCAGCCATATCTTTTCAAAAACCCTTTTACCCGACCATCGGGTAAGCCAGTCGGCTACCAATATATTTTCCAGCCTTTGCCAGTTTTTAATTTTAGATGCAACAAAAATGGTGAGCCCTAAACGGAATTTATCAATCAGGTTTATTGGTGGAAATTTAAAGAACTCAATAATATTTGACATGGAATATAACTTTCCGCCGGAATAAAAGCCGGTTTTGGTTTCTACCCATTGCAGTTCGTTTTCTAATCCGATTTCCTTTAAAACTTTCCGGGTATTTAAATCCGACATCAAAATCACATGATAATATTTATCCCATACGGCGCCATCCATTTCCCAGGAGCTGGTAAGGCCTCCAACTTTGTCTGCTGATTCATAAATGGTTACTTTATGTCCATCCTGTACAAGTCGCAATGCCAGTGTCATCCCCAGCATTCCTCCGCCTATTATTCCCCAGTCTTTTTTTTCAGGCATGTCTTATAAAATATATTATTAGTAATTATTCCTTTTCTGCAAAATTTCTATTTCATGTTCAACGGTGCTTTTTGAGCAAGTATGCTGCTAAAGCCATTGTATACCGGAACGTCGTTAACCGGATCATGATCTGCAATTTCGCAACCTGTAGAACATGTTTTTGCTAACCGCTGTACCTCACTGAATTTTACTTTATTATACTCATCGTAAGCATAATTAGTATTGTAGAAATTAATCAGCCCAAGTAATTCATGGCTCAATCCTTTTTCCATAGCCAGGAAGCTTTTATACACAAAATCAACAAAATCTTCTTCAGGTTCATTTGTTCCTCTTCCAATACCGTCGTATTGTATTTTCTTATCTGCAAAATATTTACTGCTGTAAATATTACAGGCATCCATAACAGCAAGAATATTTTTACCTGAAGTGATTGTTTCAATATTGTCGATATATTCCTTATGTGCGGTACCCATAATAATCACATCGGCACCATCTAATGCTTTATTAATATCCTGTGTACAGAAATCCTGCTGGTTGTATTTCAATAAATTCTGATCATCATGTTTTACATAGGGATCATGCATGATGTAAGAAATATTATTATCTCTCAAATAGTTGGCAAGTGCCAGTGTGGGAGAGTTCCTGGTGTCTTCCGAATTAAAACGATAGGCAACACCCAACAACACAATCTTTTTTCCGCTAAGGTTGCCAAACTTTTTTTCTGCTTGCTTAAAAGTATATGCTGGCGACTCATCATTAATTAATCTTGATGCAAGAATAAGGCTTGATGAAGTATCATTTCCTTTCTGCATATTCCTCCACCAAAGCAGAATGCCGTCTTTTGGTAAACAATGCCCGCCAACACCCAGCATAGGAATTAAAAGACCGCCACTCGGTACGGCATTGGGGTCGGATGTTGCATTATCTGATTGAGCAAGTAAAGTATTTACTTTATCTCTTACTTTATAAAAATTAATATTGTTGTTATCGCAATACCTTACTATTTCGGTTGAAAAAGCAATTCTTACATCTCTGTATGCATTTTCAAGTGTTTTTACAATTTCCGCTGTTAAACTATTGGTTTGAAAAACTTCACCTGCGGTTACGATATGCTTGTACAGTTTTGCAATTAACTTCGGTGTTTCCGGATGAAGGCCACCTGCAAGTTTATCAGACTCACGGATTCTTTCAACCAACCTTCCGGGCATTACCCGATTAGGGCTGTTTCCTAAAAAAATATCTTTTCCTTCTTCCAATCCGTATTTTTTAAAATGCTCTCTAAAAAGAGTATCCATGGTAGTTGGCGCAAGTGTGGATTCAATTATCAGCAACGGAATTTTTGAGGCCGGCTTTTTTTGCAATGCCTCTGCCAGTTTTTCAAGCCCGCCAAACATTGGACCATAGTCAGGCTCAAATCCATCTTTCTTATCTGTTTGTATAGATACCAATATTACATCTGCATCTGAAAGAACTGAAAAATCGGAACTGGCAGAAAGTAATCCTTCTTTTACGGCCTTGGCAGTAATATCGTCAAGCTCGGGTTCAATACCACCAATAACAGATTTACCACTATTTATGGAATCAACCTTCCAGCCTGAATTTACTGAGGCTCTTTGAACTACTACTACTTTGGCCGGCGTATCGGTACCAATTTTAATTTTTGCACTCGCTAACATGGCAGCCATTGGCATACCTACAATACCCGGGCCTATAACTCCTATTTTTTCAATTTTCCAGTTGTCGGCATTAATTGGCGCTTCGTTTACTTTCATTGTTGCTGATTTTTTTATGCTTTATTAATGATCACATTTTTTGTGAGCTATTTGAATTTTGTATTTACTTGCGTATCCGGTTTTAAACAGCCTGATTGTCTATAAACTGATTGTACCATAACTCTAATGACAGGATGCCCCATAGCCCCCTGCTGAATGGCTGTTCTTCACTGATAATTTTTTCTATGTGTTTTGTGTTGATGATATTTCTTTCTTTTGCTTTTTTTGACAGCAACACATCCATCATAAAATCTTTTCCTTTATTTTTTGACCAGATGTGTAACGGAACCGGAAAGCCCATTTTATCCTTACGATTCATTATTTTTTCAGGCATAATACCTTTTATCGTTTTTTTAAGCAGGTACTTCATTTCGCCACCCTTAAATTTCATTCCTGCAGGCATTCTTGAAATAAGGTCAACAATTCTCCTGTCCAGCAACGGAACTCTTGATTCAATTGAAACAGACATACTGACCCTGTCTTCTACCTGCAACAAACCAGGCAGACTTCCCTGCATATCAAAATGGGTCATTTTATTAAAGTAACTTTTTGTATCGGGATCATTAAAATAACCAGAGAACTTATTGAATATTACGGTATCATGGCATTGTGCCTTAATGTCGGGGTGAAGAAAATTACTGGTGGCTCCCATTCTGTTTAAGAGGTTATAATATCTTCTGTCCATTGGTTCAAAAGCATCCGACTTCCAGAAACCTTTCATCATCGGTATATATTGCTTTAGCGTAGGCAGATTGGGAAGAATAGAAGCCAGCGATACAATATGCTCAGCCTCTTCGTTGGATTGATTGATAGCTCCTTTTATTGCCTGCTCCAGGTAAGCAATCATATACCGGGCGTAACCCCCAAAAATTTCATCCCCGCCTTGTCCGCCTAAAATAACTTTTACATGTTTTGCAGCCAACCTCGATACAATATATTGCGGAAACAACCCGGGACCAGCCACGGGTTCATCAAGATGATAAATTAATTTTGGCAACAGATCAATAAATTCCTGCTCCGTTGGAAAGACTTCAAACAATTCGGCTTTGGCTGCTTTTGCAGCTACACGGGCATATTCCAATTCATTAAATTCCAGCCCTTCATGAAATGCGCCACTGAAAGATTTAATAGGTTTATTTAAGAATTTAGACGCCATTATTGTAACCAGTGATGAATCTAAACCGCCGCTTAAATAAGTTCCCACCGGTACATCGCTGCGTAATTGCTGAGAAATAGTTTCGTCAAGGATTTTCTGAAGTTCGGCAATAAAATATTCTTCGGTATGAAACTGGTCTATATTAAAATCTGGAATCCAGTATTTAACTTCCTCCGATTTCCAGTTTTCAAGATCAATAGAGATATAATGGCCCGGTTGAATTTTTAAAATATTTTTAAACATGGTGCCGGTACCTAAAATAAACTGAAATGTGAGATACTCATATAAATTCTCATCATCGGGTATTGCAGTAATATCTGGATGAGCCAGGAGGGCTTTTATTTCACTTCCGAAAATAATTTTACGATCATCCTGATACCAGTACAATGGTTTAATGCCAAAATGATCTCTTGCAACTAAAAGCTTATTTTTTATTTTGTTGAAGATGATGAATGCAAACATTCCGTTAAGCATGTTTACAAAACCATCTCCATACTCTTTATACAGATGCAATAATACTTCTGTATCGGACGAAGTTTTGAACTGATGATTTTTTTTAATTAATTCTTCCCTAAGCTCTATGTAATTATAAATTTCTCCGTTAAATACAATAGTGCAGCCATCAAATGTCATAGGCTGTTGTCCCGTGGAAAGATCAATGATGGAAAGTCTTTTATGAAAAAAACCAATATTTCTGTCAATAAACACACCATTCTCATCAGGCCCCCGATGATGTATAGTTGATGCCATTTTTTCAAGCAGCACCTCTTCTACATCACGTTTATCTTTATTTATTATTCCTACTATACCGCACATAAGCTTATTTATAATTAGTCTTCGTTTAACCTTACAAAATCCGGCAACAACCGGATTAATATTTATATAAGCAACTGCTTATAGTCTGTAAATCTGTTTCTGTTAGTTCTGGATAATTGCCGCAGTAAAATCCATTGGTATGTAAAAAATCACTGCCCGGCAAATCGTATAAATTTTTTGCGTATTTTTTATAAAAAGGCTGATTTTGCATATTACCGGCAATCATAGGTCTTATCTCAATACCTGCACCCGAAAACTGCGACAGATATTTTTCTCTGAGCTCAGGCGATTTACATACCACCGGAAATGCAAATGTTGATAATACATTAATATGGCTGTGATCCAAATAAACCAGATCGGGATTGTCTTTGAATATTGATTCGAACCTTAAATAATTTGCTTCCCTTTTTTTTATGTTCTCATCTAAAAACTGCAGTTGATATATTCCTAAAAAGCCTGTTATTTCGGTAGGCCTGAAATTAAATCCAAGATCATAAAAAGTATATTTAGCTTCAAACTCCGATTTAATACCGTATTTAGTACGCCATTTTACCTGCTGTGCTGCCGTTAAGTTTCTGTCCCAGCCATTGGCTCTTACAATACGCAACATTTCCGACAGGTCATCATCATCGGTACATATCATACCTCCTTCAATAGTTGACATATGATGCGCTACAAAAAATGAAAAGCTTGATCCTATACTGAAGTTACCCGCTTTGCCTTCGGGCAGCTCGGTACCCAACGATTCGCAGTTGTCTTCAATAAGAATGATATTTCTTTCTTCGCAGATCTGTTTTATTTTGGCCATATCACCGGTAAAGCCCAGTACATTGGTTATAAACATAGCCTGCAGCTGTGTAGTTTTTAAACGATCGAGCAAATGCTCACTCATTACATTCAGCGTAGATGGTTCACAATCTATGGCAATAGGATTCATGCCCATTTGAATGATGGGCATTGTATTAGTACTCCATGTTAATGCTGAAAAACCTACATTATCATTATCCTTTAATTTACCCAGGTTTTTTAAAGCCTGCAGTATGGCAAGGTTGGCACTGCCGCCGCTGTTAAACAGAATACCGTGTTTTCTTCCTTGCTTTTCAGCAAACAATACTTCAAACTCGGCACATTTTGCATCCATGCTGAGCCGATCGCTCTTCATAATAAATTCAGATAATGCTTTTTTTGTTTCGTACTCATTTAAAAAAGCATTTTTCATTAACGGTATCATACTAAACTTGGTTTTGTAGTTTTATAAATTTCAATCATTTCTTCTATTCCTTTTTCCAGGTCAATTAAAGGTTTAAAACCCAGCGCTTTCATACGGCTTACATCCATACATTTTTTCAGCATGCCATCAGGCTTGGTATCGTCCCAGTTTATTTTTCCGGTAAAGCCTGTTTTATTGGCAATCGTTTGCGCCAGTTCTTTAATACTAATATCTGTACCGCAACCGATATTGATAAAGTGGGTATCGTTATAATTTTCCATTAAATACAATATTGCCCTGGCCACATCATCAACATGCATAAACTCACGCCGGGCAATTCCGGTTCCCCAAAGTGTTATGCTTTCGTCATTATTTTCAGCGGCATCGGTAAATCTTTTTACCAGGGCTGATAACACATGCGAATGTTTAAGATCGAATGAATCGTTGGGGCCATACAAATTACAGGGCATAAGACTTATACTGTTAAACCCGTATTGCTTTTTGAGACCTTCCAGTAATTTTAAACCTGCAATTTTTGCAATAGCATAACCTTCGTTGGTTGGCTCAAGTTTTCCTGTAAGTAAATATTCTTCTTTCATGGGTTGCGGACATTCTTTAGGGTAGATGCATGAACTGCCCAGGAATACCAGCTTTTCAACTTTCGATTTTAAAGCGGCTTCAAAAATATTATTTTGTATCTGCAGGTTTTCAAGTAAGAAGGTTGCCGGGTTATCAATATTGGCTTGTATGCCGCCAACTTTTGCTGCAGCCATAATAACAATTTCGGGTTTGTGTTCTTCAAAAAATGCACTAACCGCCGGTTGATCAGTAAGATTTAATTCTTTACTCGATTTAAAGACCAGGTTGGTAAAATTGTTTTTTTGCAATATCCGTAACGTTGCCGACCCAACCATTCCGTTATGCCCTGCCACATAAATCTTTTTGTTTTTTTCCATTTCTTTTTATTATGCTTATTTTAATTTTTTTTAAAAAGTGTTCTTGCTTTGTTTACAAATATGATAAATGGTTAAGAACAGTATCTGTATATCCAGCCAGAGACTCCAGTTTTCGAGATACCATAAATCTTTATTAACCCGCATTTTTATTTGCTCTGTATTTGTAATCTCTCCTCTGTATCCATTTATCTGAGCCCAACCTGTAATGCCAGGTTTTAAAAATTGTCTCACCATATAATCATCAACCACTTGTGAATAGTCGGTTGTATGTTTAACCATATGCGGCCTTGGGCCTACCAGACTCATATCGCCTTTAAATACATTGATAAACTGAGGAAATTCGTCCAGGCTCGTTCTTCTGATGAATTTCCCCACTTTAGTTACCCTGGCGTCATCTCTTGTAGCTTGTTTTACATCAGCATCTTTATTAAATTTCATACTTCTGAATTTCAGGCAGCGAAATGTTTTTTTATTTTTACCTGTACGCAATTGTGAGAAAAATACAGGGCCTCTTGACTCCAGTAAAATTATTAATCCAAGGATTGGGATTAACCAGGACAGGATAAATACAATTACAAAAAAGCTAACCGTAATATCAAGCACTCTTTTTTTAATGCGGTTGCCAACATCATCCAGCGGCTCGCCACGAAGTGAAAGGATGGGCAATTCGCCAAAATATTCTATATGTACATCCCGTGTAATAAAAACTGAGAGATTGGGTACAATCTTAAACCTGATACATTCTTTTTCTGACTGAAACATCAGGTTATATATCTCATTATTCTGCTCAGGAGTAATAGTTGAAAAAATTTCCTGTATATCTAATTCTTTGGCTACCTGTAATGTATTTTTTAAGCTGGAGAGTACCGGGTAGTGTGATAATTCCCGTACATTATTTTCATCCTCAATAAATCCAATCAATTTGGTATTAATACTATCTTCCTCAAAATATTTTGCCAACTTTTTTGCGGTATCATTATACCCCAGTATGATAACTTTCTTGTGTATCTGATCACTGTTCTTATAATAATTTCGGATACCAAGGTATAAGAACCTGTTTATTAATAACCCAACGCCAAATCCAATAATGGTAGAAATTATATATAGCCTGGGAATGTTAAACTCAAAAGTAAACAACAGGTAAACCAACATAAAAATGATCCAGAGCATGTAAACCTGTGTTGTTCTTTTTGTAAAATGCTCAAAGCTCAACATGTTTTTACCAACATATGTTCTTAACGCAAATGCCGGTAATATCCATAAAACATTTGCTACTACCCAGTAATTGAAATAAGCACCATTAAAGTCTATAACAAACCTGCCCTTTAAAATTAAATGACAAAGAAAGTAGACTGTGTTTAAAACAGCCAGATCCAGAAAGACAAGCGTAACCTGCAGATATCGTTCAAATTGCCTGTTCATATTAAACCGACTTTTAATTTTTTTTTATAATAACTCAAGCTTTGGAAAAGCCCAAAGGTTTGATAATTCTTAGTTTTACAAATTCCTTAAAAATGACCCAAATAAATATACTGTTGGTTACGGTATACCTTTTAAACAGCCGTTTAGGCTCCTGAAAAAGACGATACAGCCATTCTAATGCATAATTCCGCATCCACACCGGTGCTCTTTTTTGCAGGCCGATTGTTACCGGTACAGCACCACCAACGCCGGCCATTACTGCATTAATTTTTCCTTTCATGGCTGCCATCCATTTTTCCTGCTTGGGGCAACCTAAAAAAACAAAAACAATGGCAGGCATTGCGTTATTTATTTTTTCAGTTATCTCTTTTCGTTCATCTTCTGTAAGTGGCCTGAAAGGAGGACTGTATAAACCTGCAATCTTCAATTTCGGATATTGCTTATCAATAAAAACTGCAGTTTGATCCAGCATTTTTTGTGTACCCCCGTAAAAATACACCGGTAAATCTTCCTGTTCCATTTGCTTCAGCAGGTCGGGCAGCATATCCATTGCCGAAACCCTGTCTTGTTTTATTCCGTAAAGCAACCTTAATACCCAGGCCAAAGGTTGTCCATCAGGCGTTACTACATCACATTTATTTATTAACTCCAGAAAGTCCTTATCCTGGTGGGCTTCAATAAACATATGCACATTTGCAAAATATACTGTAGCCGAAACCCTTTCTTTTGCCAGCCTGGTTATCTCTTCAATAAACAACCTGTATTTACCTGTTGAAATTGAAAATTCTTTTAACGCCTGTCTTCCAAATTTGAGCACTTTATATTTTTTTACAGAACCCTGATTTTTTTTATAACCAATAGGTTCAATTAACGTTTACTATTTAACAGCAATATTTTACCTGGAACTCATGCTGCATTAATGGCGTTTTTTTAAAATTATGCAGCAGTGTAAATCCTGTTTAACTCCTTTATATAATTCTCAGGATCATAATTTTCCTTTATGTATTCCGCAGCATTTTTACTCAGCTTTTCCATCAATAACCTGTCCTGAGCCAACATTTCTATTGCCTCTGCAATTTCAACTTCCGGATTAATATTGACTATTATACCATTTTCCCCGTTACGAACCACATCTTTCATAGAGCCCACAGGGGTTACTATGGGCACCATTCCATACGACATGCTTTCCAGCAATGACATTGGAAGGCCTTCAAATAACGATGGGAGAAGGAATATATTACACATTTTAAACAAATTTGATTTTTCGTCGCCAAAAACCACTCCTTTGAAATTAAAATCTTTACCCAGCATTTGCGAAAATTTTTCTACATATAATTTTTCATCCGGTCCGGTGCCGGCTATGGTAAATGTAAAGCTGGTCTGCGTTTGCTGCAATTTCTTTAACGCCTCAACAATATAATTAAATCCTTTATCAGCAGTAATTCTTCCAATAAATAAAACATTTACAGGCACCTCTTTTTCAAAATCACGGTTAAACAATTCTGCATCTTTTAAATCAACACAATTGGGCAATATATTTACCGCTTTGGCGTTGTATTTTTTTTTTATCAACCCCGCTTCCAGTGAGCTTAAAACTATTACAGGGCTCTTGCCGGATAATAATTTCTTTAGCGTTTTTCTCATCCATGCCGGTATTTTTTCTTTTGTAAGATAATCTCCTCCATGTAAATGAATAACCAGTTTTTTCCTGAACAGTTTGGCAAATAATATTAAAGGAGCATCTCTTATAATGGAGGCCTTACTTAAAGCCAGGTTAAAATGAATCAGGTTTATTTTTTTAAATATTATTATATAAAACCAGCTTAATGATTTTGAAAAAAGCCGTATTACCCAAAGCAGGCCTCTTTTTTCGCTGTCCTTTCTCCCTAATTCAAAATGTTTATAATCATACTGCGTGTTATTATTTATTATAAAACTGGTGACTGAAGAAATTCCACTTACATTTTCAGCAGTTTTTAAACTAGGGCTTGTTATCAAGATCCGTTCACTCATTACTTTTTATTTACCTTTTAATATTCTGCTTTATAACGAGTTAAAAATTGACAACAGTTTCATACTTATATTTTCAGAATCGAAATGCTGTTCAGCAGTTTTCCTGGCTTCAATACCAAGCGCCTTGCGCTTATCGGGGTTTTCAATCAATACCTCCAACGCATTTACTATTGCCTCAACCGAATCCGGAGTTATTACCAGTGCATTTTTATCATTAAACAAATAATCGGGCACATCGCCTACCCGGGTTGCTATTATTGCTTTTCCCGATGCCAGAAATTCACCAAGCTTAAACGGAAACCCTGCATTGGCAAATTTTGAATTTACCCTTGTCATACAAAATATGTCGCATTGATTCAGCAACGTATAATAATCATCAGTGCTCAGGTAACCTT
>JBATAS010000270.1:0-3091 GCA_049661965.1 Ferruginibacter sp.
GCCTTTAACAGTTATTAAAAACATGGATTTTTTTATTCGTTAAAAAAAAGGGAATTTACAGGCAATTCAAAAACCTGTAAACGTACGTAATGAGGGAAGCGATGTTCATTAAAAAGAATGCTGAAAAATGGGACAAGTACCAGCATTCGCCAACCGATAATCCTGATGAAACTGCAGAACGCTTTGTTAGTTTGATTGATGACCTCAGTTATGCAAAAACTTTTTATCCTAAAAGTAAAGTTACCCGCTGGGTAAATGGAATTGCCGCAGGTATCTATCAAAGTATTTATCAGAATAAAAAAGAAAAGTACAGCCGCATATTCCGGTTCTGGAAATTTGAACTGCCCCTGCTTTTTAAAAGACATCACCGTATTTTTTTATTTACCAGTGTCAGTTTTGTTTTGTTTGTAGCCATTGGTGTTTTTTCATCAATGCACAACGAAGAATTTACACGTGGCGTACTTGGTGATGGTTATGTTGATATGACAGAAGATAATATTGCCAACGGTGATCCTTTTGGCGTGTATAAAGATGGTAATCCATTTTCCATGTTTGTTAGGATTGGGTTTAATAATATCAGCGTAGCATTTAAAGCTTTTGTAGGTGGTTTTACCCTGGGTTTGTTTACGTTGGTTATTATGTGGGGCAATGGAATTATGCTGGGTGCTTTTCAGTATATGTTTTTTGCAAAAGGGTTGGGCATAAAATCAGTGTTGGTGATTTGGATTCACGGTACGCTTGAAATTTCGGCTATTGTAATTGCTGCTACGGCAGGGTTTATTCTGGCCAGTGGTATTTTGTTTCCGGGTACGTATTCAAGAGCTGTTTCATTTAAGCGTAATGCAAAAGATGCCGCTAAAGTGCTCATAAGTTTGATACCGGTCTTTATTGTTGCTGCATTTTTTGAAAGTTATGTTACCCATTTAATGAGCCAGACCTACGATAAGGCTAACAACACCGGGTTGCCGGTTTGGGCAAGCGTACTCATACTGGCTGTTTCGCTGGCATTTATTGTCTGGTACTTCATCATACTCCCTATCCGTTTACACAAGAAAGGTTATTATATTCAACCCGATGGTATTATTAACCGGGTGAAAAAAGAGGATGCATAAATTTATTTACATATCGTTTTTGCTGCTGTTTTTTTTACCTGATGTACAGGCTCAAAAAAAATATCTTTACCAGGACAGTTCTCTTCTACAAAAAGAAACAGTGAATTCGGTGACAACAAAAGAAGTCACTATTGTAGAAGCACCTGCAGCAGTTGATGACGACGAAATTATTTATAACGATGAACAAGCCATTGACACTGCACTATACCTGAACAGCCTGCAACTTCCTGTAGATTCGATGCAACGTTGGAAGAATTTAAAAGACTATGCGTATGCCAAAAAATTAGACAGTCTGTTGCAGGAAAAAAACCGAAAAAATAAAAAGGAAGTAAAACCCGCCAGGCAGTCGTCTGGTTCAGGGTTGATGAATAATTTTCTGCAATCTTCTTTTCTTAAAATATTATTGTGGACACTGGCTGTTTGTTTTGTTTTGTTTATCATCTACAGGTTATTTTTAGCCGATGGCGTTTTTCAGCGCAGATCAAAAAAGTTTGAAAAAACCGACATTGAAGCCGAAGAAGAAATAATAACACCCGAAAGTAATTTTGATGCTTTAATAAAACAGGCATTACAAAATAACAATTACCGGCAGGCTGTGCGTTACCAGTATTTACGAACCCTGCATTTGCTGGCCGGTAAAAGTTTTATAGCACTGGCACCCGATAAAACTAATTTTCAGTACGTAAGCGAAATAAACAATGCTGATTACAGGAATGATTTTGCCGCACTTACTTTAAACTATGAATATGTGTGGTATGGTGAGTTTGAAATTGAAAATAATATTTATCAGAAAATAGAATCCGGCTTCACCAACCTTAATAAAAAAATATAAAACCCGGTTGATCAAAAAAAACACATACCTGTTTTTACTTTTTGTAGTGACTTTACTAACAAGCTGCGGTAATAAGAACGCTGTAAAATTACCATCGCTCAGAGAGACCTATACAAAAAATGATAAACGTCCTTTTGGAGCAAGCATTGCATACAGTCAGCTGGATGCCATGTTTACCGATAATGTAATCAGGGATATAAAACAACCTTTCACAAAAACATGGCCTAATATAAGTGATACGGCTGCGGTGTATATCTGTATAACATCAAAACTTTTTGTAAACGAAGAAGAAGTTGATGCCATGCTCGAATTTATTGAGGCCGGAAACGACCTCGTTATTTCGGCAGGCAGGATAGATGAGATATTGCTGGAGCGTATCGGCTGTAACCAGGTATATGCTGATCTTTCTGTAGAAGAAATGTTGGGGTTTATGGAGCAGACAAAAGCCAGTTCGTTAGCCCGGCCGGGTTCGTATTATTCGTATTACTATTATCCTTTCAGAAATTATTTTGAAAAGATTGACAGTAGCAAAACAAAAGTGCTTGGCTATAACAATAACAAACACCCCAACTCCATTGTTTATTTTCATGGTCGTGGAAGATTGTTTTTGCAATGCGAACCCAGGGCGTTGAGTAATTATTTTCTGCTGAAAGAAAATAATTATCAGTATCTGCAACATGTGCTGGCTTACACACATCAGCAGCCGGATCATGTGTATTGGGATGATTACTACAATAAATTATTATATCGTAAAAAAGGCAAAAATGATAACGCCGGTTTTTCTACTTTCAGCGAAATAATGAAACACCCGCCATTGCAATATGCTTTCTGGATAGCCCTGGCATTGCTTCTGCTCTACATCTTCTTTGGCGGTAAAAGAACACAGCGTATTATTGAAGAGGTTAAACCCAACGAAAACACCACGGTAACATTTACCGAAACCATCGGCCGTTTGTATCTGCAAAAAAAAGATAATAAAAATATTGCCGATAAGATGGTTACTTATTTTAATGAGTACATTCGCAATACATATTTTTTAAACAGTAATCATGTAAATGATGATTTTGTTACGGTTTTAAGCCGCAAAAGCGGCGTTGAAAAAGAAAAAGTTGATACGCTTTACCGCAGCATTGCAGCAACCCAAAGC
>JBATAS010000271.1:0-13470 GCA_049661965.1 Ferruginibacter sp.
GTATAAGGCTAAGGAAGGCAGCCCCGATGTATGCTGGCCTGGGGTTATAAAATATTTTGCACTCAGCAGCGGCACCAGCGATGCTACCAGTAAATATATTCCCATTACCAAAGACCTGATACGAAGTAATACGGTAACCAGTTTTAACCAGTTGCTGAGTTTAACACGGTATACAAAGGTTCCTAAAAGCTCGGTGGGTAAGGGCTGGCTGATATTGGGCGGCAGTACCCAATTACAAAAGGGACCAACTTATTTTGCCGGCGACCTGAGTGGTATTCAGCAAAAAAATATTCCTTTCTGGTTTCAGGGCCTGGGTTTATACAAACCGGGAAAAAAGATTGCCAGGGAAAAAGACTGGGCAAAAAAACTGGAAGAGGTAGTAAACAAAGCTCCTAATTGGGATATTGGTTTTATTGTGGGCGTACCTGCCTGGCTGCAGCTGTGTATGGAAAAAATTATAGAGAAGTACGAATTGAAAAATATTCATGAAATGTGGCCCAACCTGGCTTTTTATGTACATGGTGGTGTAGCCATGGAGCCCTATAAAAGAGGCTTTGATAAATTGCTTGGTAAACCGCTTACCTATATTGAAACTTACCTGGCCAGCGAAGGTTTTCTGGCTTATCAAAACCGGCAGGATGCAGCAGGAATGCATCTTGCATTGAACAATAACATGTTCTTTGAATTTGTGCCTTTTGATCAAAATAATTTTGACAGCGAGGGTAATATGATAGAAGAGCCGGAAGCGTATATGATTCATGAAATTGAAGAGAATAAAGATTACTCAATACTTATAAGTACCAATGCCGGAGCCTGGCGCTATGCTATTGGCGATACCGTAAGGCTGGTTGACCGGGAAAGAAGTGAGATCATCATCACCGGACGTACCAAACATTTTTTAAGTATGGTAGGCGAACACCTGAGTGTAGATAATATGAACAAGGCTATTGAAATTGTGGCTGCTAATATGAATATCTATATTCCTGAATTTACCGTAGCGGGTGTGCCACACGGAACTTTTTTTGCACACCAGTGGTATGTGGCAACTGATGATACTGTTGATGAAGAAGAATTAAAAACCCGTATTGATAAAAGACTTAAGGAACTGAATGATGATTACGAAGTGGAACGCCGCCATGCATTAAAAGATGTAATGGTTAAAGTTTTATCTGAAGACATCTTTATGAAATTTATGAAAGCCAAAGGCAAAGAAGGTGGCCAGCACAAATTTCCCCGGGTACTTAAAGGCAAGATGCTGGAAGACTGGCAAAGTTTTTTAAAAGCCGAAAACATCAGCTAAAGCTTTACAACCGGGCAACCTATTCCCTTATCCCTTGTTCCGAATTTATAAATTAACCCCGCCGATGTGCTGTGATAATGATCTTTATATTTTGGACCGGCCGACTGGCTGAAGCCATCTAAGTAATCTGTAAAAATAAACCGGTACGAAGTCTCAAGATTAACAGAGAACCTGTCGGAAATAGGGTACTCGGCACCAATACCAACCGGTACTGCTAAAACAGAACGGGGTGTACCATGTGCATTGTCAATAACCAGGCCTGTAAATACATCTGAGCCGTCTCCAAAAATTGCCGGGTCCATCCTGCTGTAATCTTTTTTTATATTTAACAGCGATATGCCTGCACCCGAAAAAATATAGGGCATAATGCCACGGTCTTCATAGTTTCTGCCTAAAATATTCCATACTAACTGTCCCGAAAATTCTGCAACCGGTGTTGAAAAACTAAAATTGCGTTGCTGCCTGTAATCCGGTTTGCTGTACCGGCTTTCATCGCCTTTTAACCGGGCAAAACTCATGTGTATACGTGCTGCCAGAAAATGGTTGATTGGCTTTTTTACAAAAACAGAAAAGCCGGGCTGTATGGTTTTTGAAGAGCCGAATCTTTCAGGCGTAAGATCGCCCTGGTAAATATAGGCTCCTCCATTAAGGCCCACACTCATATCTTTATAAAACTGAGCGGCGCTCTTATTTACAATAAAAAAAAGGGATAGTAATACAATGACTGATGTTTTTCTAAGTGCTTTCAAAAAATTAATTGTTTTAAATTGATACAATGAAAGCAGCGTATTGGTATTTGTCTACAGCTTTGCAAAAGCAATGCCGTTTTTATTTTGTAGTCATGTATTCATGCATTTGTTTTAATAGTTGTTTAGTGTGGCGGCAAATGCCAGAATATTTTTTTGCAAAAGAAAAAACATTTATTATCCTGAACGTGAAATTGTAACTTAGATTGTCAGCATAACTGTTAAATGAATCTTAATAAAAACCCTTTCTTAATTTTAAGCAGATGATTGATGCTTTCGTTAAAGGCCTGGCCATAAGTTTACTGCTGATATTTTCAGTAGGGCCGGTAATATTTACAATCATCAAACAAAGTATCAATCATGGCCGCAGGGGCGGCTTTAGTTTTATTATTGGTGTATGGATAAGTGATGTGATATGGATTGTATTAAGCAATGGTTTCAGTGAAGCCATAAAAACCCTGCTTGATTTTAAGATTCCGATCGGCATTGCAGGCTGCAGTTTTTTAATAGGCATGGGAATTTATTTTGCATTCATTAAAAAAGTAAAGCCCCGCAAACAGCGTGAAGCAGTGGAAATTGCCGGTGATGAATATACACCCACCGGCAAACGCACAAATTATTTTGCCATTATGAGTTCGGGGTTTATTATCAACACGCTCAACCCGGCAGTAATTTCTTTTTGGGTTATCATGGCAGCATCTTTAGCTTCTGTCTATTCTTTCTACGACCGTATTATTATCTTTTCAACCTGTATGGGTGTAAATATGCTGGCCGATGTTGGAAAAGTTATGGGTGCCGGGTATATCGGTAACAAATTAAGCGACCGGGTGATACTTATTATCAACCGTGTTTCGGGAATTCTATACCTCGTATTCGGCTTCATTATTTTAGCCGGCATTATTTATACATTGGTAAAAGATTAACAGTAATTACGGGCATTAAACATTAACCCTTAGTAAACTTGCCGGATGAAAATACTGCTGCCAATACTGGTTTTCATTTCTATCTCAACGCATGCTCAACAAGCCGATTTTATTATCCTCAAAAAGAAAAATAAAACTATTGCCACTTATTACAGCGGAATGAATATTGAACTAAGTATGCAAAACGGTGCTTATGTAGATGCACTTATCAATGGTATAAAAGATGATACACTGTATTTACAGCAGTTCATTATCCGGTATCTGCCTACCAATATCGGTACCTATATTGTAGATACTGCAGGCAGTTACCGCTATAAATATCATTACAACCAGATTGCAGCAATCGGTAAAAAAGAAAAAACAAACTTTAATACAAAAGGAAGTGGTGCAGCTTTGCTGGGCGGTGGAGCTTTAATTGCTTTAGGAAGCGGTGTGGTTTACCTGGTTGACCGTGAAAAATTCAGTGCTCCTTTATTGCTTTCGGCAATTGGCTTGGGCACGTTGGGATATTTTATGGCAAAGGGAAAAAAGAAAGGCAATGCCATGGAGATAGGGAAAAAATATAAACTGGTTTACATGAGCATGAGTAACGAAAAGAAATAAATTTACAGAGTTACCCGTCTATATTTATTGCTAAAGCATAAACCGAAGGAATGAAAAAATCCTGGATCATTTTAAAAAAAATCTTTTTCTGGATTTTTATTTTACATATCAGCTGGTTCCTGTTTTTTATTGTTCAAAAATTTTCTGTTGCAGGCTTTGCCATCGAAAACCTGAAAACTAAAATGCTGATTGTTTGCGGAGTGATTATTCTAACAGGGTTGGTATACTATTTCTGGCTTCGCAAAATAGCTGTAGTAAAAAAGACAGCTGTAATTTTAAAAGAGATTTTCTTTATTGGCTATATCACATCAACCCTGTACCTGTTACTGGGAACAGTTTTTAATCCTCCAATCACCTTAACGCAAGCGGGTAGCATTATACAGGGTAATGGGCTGAGCAGAGATAATATCTCCTATGATGAAATGGGGCCCAATATTAAACTGGCCGTAATTGCCAGCGAAGACCAGCTCTTCCCCGACCATGATGGATTTGACCTGAAAGCTATAAAAGGGGCGATGAAGTATAATGCCAAGCATACAACCAAAAGAAAGGGAGGCAGCACCATCAGCCAGCAAACAGCCAAAAATGTTTTCTTGTACCAGGGCGGCGGCTTTTTAAGAAAAGGCATTGAAGTATTTTTTACTTTTTCAATTGAAAAGGTATGGACAAAACGAACCATATTGGAACGCTATTTAAATGTGGCCGAAACCGGGCAGGGCGTTTTTGGTGTACAGGCTGCTGCAAAAAAGTATTTTAATAAAGATGCTAAAGGTTTAACAAGACTGGAAGCTGCACAAATAGCGGCTTGTCTGCCCAGTCCCAAAAGGTTAAAAGTAAAACCACTAAGCAATTATGTGGCTTCCAGGGCCAATGCTATTGTAAGGCAGATGAATAACCTGGCCGGAGATGCAGATGTGCAGGCGTTGATAAAGTAATTAACCTTGCGAAGTAATTGCTTCAATAGCTTTCTGTAGCCGTTCTTCGTGGTTTCCGCTTATTTCAACCCAGGGCACATATTGATTAGCCAGGATATCTTTGTAATGATGATATAATTTTTGGCGGCTTACCAGGTCAGGATATTCTCTAAACTCATCTTTAACCCAGGGCAGGTCAATATTGCAAAGCAGGTACAGGTCATATTTTCTTTCGGCAATGCGGTTTAATATCCAATGATGACATTTTTCAAAAACAAATTCGCACCATACCTGCATTACATGCATATCGGTATCAATAAATAAAGTTGATGGTTGATAGTTGATAGTTGATAGTTTTGCTGCGGCCTCATCTTCCTGCACAATCTGCCCTTTTGCAATGTCTAATAAAGTATCAAAAGTATAATTGGTTCCGTTTTTTAAAAGATATTCCCTGGCATATTCTTCAACCCAAATGGTATTGTACTGTGTGGCAAGTTGTTTACACAGTGTACTTTTGCCTGTTGACTCGGGCCCGAGTATGACAATTTTTTTAATCATCTTTTTTTCTAAACCTGTTTAAATCAAGAATAAAGCTAACTACAAAATACACCAGCATACCAAAGCGCAGCCATTTTCTAAAATCGTCCTGAGTTGGGTAAGCGATAATGATCAATGCGAATACAATAATCAAGACGCCTTTAATGATCAGCCAGGTTTTTCTATTTCTCATACCACATAGGTTTTAATTTGACAACCTTTTTATAAACAGCACAATCTTTATCATGTGCCCCTGGTAAATAGCCGGTGCTTACAATAAATTCATTTACTATTTCGCCACCGGTAAACTTAAAAGTCTGTTTAAACAGTTTTGTCCATTCTTCCCTTGTTTTTGGATGATGATGCGCCAGCCATTTTTTAAAAGAACCAAATTCTTTTTGCAAAGCAAGAATAGTTTTGGCATTTTCGATAGCCGCATTAATCTTTAACCGGTTGCGTATGATGCCAGCATCGTTCATCAACCTTTCAAAATCCTTCTCTTTGTAGGCTGCTACTTTTTTGATGTTGAAGTTGTGGTAGGCTTTTCTGAATCCTTCCTGTTTATTAAGAATGGTGGTCCAACTAAGGCCGGCCTGGTTAATTTCTAAAATTAACCTGCAAAATAATTCATTATCATCATCAATAGGAAAACCATATTGGGTATCATGATAGATTTTATGAACAGATTGTTCATCAGCCTTCATGTTATTAATTGCTTTGCAGTAACTCATCTTTAGTTTGTTTTTCTTTTTTAACCCATTCCTTATAGCCCCACCAGGCCAGTAGTAAAAATAAAACATACATCAGTGTAAATAGCATCAGGCCTTTATAAAAGTTAAGTGGTATGGCTACTATGTTCGAAAATATCCAGGCTATCCAGTTCTCTATTTTCCTTTTTGCCATCCACCACATGGCCGTTACTGCTGATGCCGATACCAACGAATCTAAAATTGGCGTGTTGCTGTTTGTAAGTTTTATCAATACAAAATAAATAACAGCCCAGAAAAAGAAGAAAAACCCAATACCAAAACTTAATTCTTTTTTACTGCACCAGCTTATGGGAAAGCTGTAATGTGTTTCATCTTTTTTCTGCACCCAGTTATACCAGCCATACACACTCATGATAAAGTAATAGACATTCAACAGTGAATCGGCATACAAAGGCGGATTTGTTTGAAAGAAATAAACATAGGCCGCCAGTACCACGCCAATGATTCCTGTGGGGTACACCAACACATTGTTTTTACGGGCATACCATACACTTGCTATTTGGGTAGCAGTACTTACCCATTCCTGCCAATGAGTATCTTGTATGTTAGTGATAAACTGCTGGTAAATTTCTGCTACACTCAATTGGTTGGTTTTGTATTTCTATAAAATCTGAAAGGCCGAAGATAGCGGATTCCTTTATTGGTTTGAAAACGGGTGCCGATTTGTTTCCACCGGCCATTATTATCAAAACGCCACACAATAAAATGTAAATGCGGAAAGTAAGTATAGCCTGTTTTTCCGCTTAAACCAATTACCTGTCCTCGTTGCACGGAGTCGCCAACATTTACAAAGACTGAATTGTACTTCAGATGCCAGTAACCCGTTCTGGAACTGTCGGCATGTTGAATAACAATATAATTTCCGTCTGAACGGTATTCAATACTTCCGCCACCCTTTTTTCCATCTTCTTTTATCCGTATAACAATACCCGCTCTTGCAGCACAAATCTTTGTTCCTTTTTTCATTTTAAAATCGAGGGCTGCACGGTTCTTATGTGTATAGTTACTGAAGTAGCCCTGTACCAATAAATGCGTTTTATTATCTTCATACGGCAGCTGATAAACAAAACTGGTATCGTCTTTAATAATTCCTTTTTGCAGAAGTTTAATTTCCCTGTGTTGTTGATTTTTGCTGACAGAACAACCGGCAACAAGCAAGACGGAGAAAAGAATAAACTTTGAAAATACTGTCATAATAATTTAGCGGGTTCTTTTGTACCATTTACCGGGCCTTAAATATATTGTTCTTTTTTTTGTATAAAACCTGGTGGCTATGTTCTTTCCATCCTTATCATAAACCTGGAAATGTAAATGAGGAAAAGCGGAGTAGCCTGTGTTGCCGCTGTAGCCGATAAGCTGGCTTTGGGTAACGGTATCACCAACATTTACTAAAGCGCCATCTTTTTTTAAATGCCAGTACATAGCCTGGCCACCATCATCATGCCTGATGATAATATGATTGCCTTTCGAAAGATATTCATCCTTAAGTCCGCCAACATCGCTGTCTTTTTTAACTGCAGTTACCACACCTGCTCTTGCTGCACAAATTTTACTTCCCGGCTTCATTTTAAAGTCGAGACTGATTTCGTTTTGATGACTCATTTTACTGTTGTAGGCTTGAATCAATAGGAACTTACTTCCTTTCGCAAATGGCAGCGAATAGATATAGCTTGTATCGGGCTTTACTCTTCCAGCTTTTAAATCGCTAATCTCGCTATCTGTTAATTGTGAAAAGGCAGAAAAATAAAATAGCAATAAAAACACTGTGTAACAAACTTTCACGGGCTGAATGTTTATTTGAAGATAAATTATTTACTTTTTAAAACTAAAAAAGCACCCGTTAAAAGATGCTTTAAATTATTTTGTTCAAAAATCGCTTTGAGATTTTTACTCCGCTTCTGCAACAACTTCCTTCACTTCCGGTATCATGCGTTTCATCATCCCTTCAATTCCGGCTTTTAAAGTGATCATAGAAGAAGGGCAGCCGCTGCAGCTTCCCTGCATCATCAGGTTAACAGTACCGGCTTCGTAACTTTTAAATTGTATGGCGCCGCCATCCATTTCAACAGCAGGCTTTACATAATTTTCAAGCAATTCTTTAATGCGTTTTACCACATCATCATCATCGGCACTTATCACATTGCTGCTTTCAGGTTTCATCGCAGCCACTTCATCATCATTCACCACAACCTTTCCTTCTTCCAGGTATTCCTTTAAAAACTGCTTGATGGAAGGGATAACATCCTGCCAGTCTTCGGTATCGCTTGTTTTTGTAAGCGTAATAAAATTACTGGCTATAAAAACTGCTTTTATAAAAGGGAATGTAAATAACTCCTGCGCCAGTGGTGATGGCTTTGCACTTGCCTCATCAGCAAAGTCGATACTCTTACCGGGGTACAATAGTTTGTTTGCTACAAACTTCATGGTTTCCGGGTTAGGCGTCATCTCTGTATAAATACTGATAACCGGGTTTCCTGTCTTGATCATAATACTATATTTAAAAATTCAACTACAAAACTAACAAGAATTGCGCTGTTTTGGTTTGAAATAGCTGTTAAAAGGTAGATTTTTCCGATTTCGAAAGGAAGGATTGTCAGCAAAAATCTGTGGGATAGCTTAAATGGCTTTTGAAACAACCTGTTCAGCCTCAGATTTTAATTTACCAAACAACTCATCTTCAATTTTTGCAAAATCTTCTTTAAGATATTTTTTTGCAAAACAGCTGTTCTCCAATAAGTGAATACAATCGCAGGTTGTGAGTAAGGGTTCAATTATATGCGATGAAACAAATACTGTTTTTTGTTTTTGCTTCAGCGACCTGATAATTATTTCCAGCACCTTATTGGTTTCCAGGTCAAGCCCGTTGAAAGGTTCGTCAAGAATAAAAATTGATTTATCCTGTTTTAATACGGCAAGCAGCGCTAATTTTTTCTTCATGCCGGTTGAGTAATTTTCAATCAGTTCATCTAAGGGCAACTTAAAATATTCCTGTAAAGCAGCCAGGTTAAAGCCGGCATTCGTCTGTTTAAAAATTTTCAGATACTCATTGCCCGTTATCCTGGAAAAGAAAAAATTATTGGTTTCAAGATAGGCAGTGTCTTTTATGGTAAGTGCTACGCCACTCTGATTAACTGTGCCTGTGTTTGGGTTTAATGTTTTAGCTAAAGTATTAAAGAAGGTTGTTTTGCCTGCTCCGTTCAACCCTACAATTCCATGTACAAGGCCCGGTTCAAAATCAATATTGATATTTTTCAAAACCTCATGGTCACCAAACCTCACTGTCAGGTCCATTATGTTAATCATGTAAATAAGGTTTTAAATTTTTCTCTGCCTTATAAAAATAAGCAATTGAAAGAATAACCGGAATTGGCAAAAAGTAAGGCATGGCCGATAGAATAGCAATTATAGAGAATGCGACATTATTGCCAAGCTGATTGGTTTGTGGTTTGTAAGTAGCATATTTTAAGCCGATGGCAAAACACAACAAAGCAATCTGCATGGGTATAAACAACAGCGTTATCAGCAAAAATTCCTGTACAAAAATTGCATTCACTATTATGGGCAAACTGTACAAGATAAGTATGTACCTGATGTTTATTTTTAGTTTGTCGGATAAAAGCCTTCGGGCGGTTTTATTCCCTTCTCTTAAAATGTGTATAGGTTCATTTTCCAGGAAGAAAGATGCAATCATAATGGTTAAAAACCACAGTAAAAATAAAGGAAGAATTCTTACCCATGAGAAACCTAATGCGACTAGATATATACTGATAAAAGAAATGTACTGTTTTCTTATTCCGCTTATCCACTCAAAGTTTGAAGCTGGTATGATGGCAGAAAGATTTTTAAAAACAGCTTTACGCTTAAAGTGAAATTTTAAAAAAGAGATGACGAACAATATCAGTAATAACAAAGGAAAACAAAACCAATTTTTTGTAAGAATGCTGGGTATTGAAAAAGGCAGCGTTAACAAAGCGTATTCTGAGAATATTAGCAAGGAAGGTTTGTCAAGATGTTTGTAAATAAACGGTTTGTCTTTACGGGAATAATGAATGGCCAGACAAACTGCCGACAATAAAACAACCAGCCACCATGCCTGATCACTATTTTTATACTGGTTAAAAGCCAGGTAAGAAAAGAGCAAAGCAATTGCTATAAAAATGACCAGGTATAAACCAAGCTCATCTGCTTCTCTTTTAATTTGTTTAAACCTGATATATAAAAGTGAATTGGTCATCAGGCTAATCTACAATTCTCAGTTTTGCATAATTAAGCATTATCTTCTTCTCCCCATTTAAATCAAAATTTACCGTAGCGATGGGATTGTGTGCGGCGCCTTCCATTTTCATCACTTCGCCAAAACCAAATTTCATGTGCTCTACTTTTGCTCCTATTTGTAAATTGCTGGTATCGCTGGGTTCAAAATTTTCGGTTGGTGTATGTTCAACCGCTTTTGTTGTTGCAGGTTTTGAGTAAAGTGTTTCAGCCGGTTTTTTTGCCGGAGGAGCACCATATTGTTTTTCGGCACGCTGGGCTGCATTCCATCCGCTGCCTCCACCAAAATTGCGTTGCATCCGTTCCCTTGCTCCGCCCTGGTTCCAGCCATTGCCGCTGGTTGCGCCGCCGGCATAACTTTTATCTACATACTCTTCTGATATCTCTTCCAAAAAACGACTGGGATCATTTTGTTGTAACTGCCCAAAGCGGTAACGTGCATTGGCATAACTTAACCACAATCTTTGCTTTGCTCTTGTAATAGCTACATAAAATAAACGACGCTCTTCTTCCAGTTCTTCTCTTGTATTGATGGACATGGCGTTTGGAAAAAGCGTTTCTTCCAATCCGCCTACAAATACCACGGGAAACTCCAAACCTTTGGCTGCATGTATCGTCATCAGTTTTACTACATCCTGGTTTTCTTTGTCATCACCATCAGCATCGGTTAATAAAACAATTTGCTGTAAATATGCGCCAAGACTTTTATCGCCCACTTCACCATCTTCTTCATTCGAGGGTGTTTCGGTAAACTCTTTAATAGAGTTTAATAATTCCTGCACGTTTTCGTAACGGGCCAGGCCTTCGGTTGTTTTATCGTTGAAGAGTTCTTTAACAATATTGGTGCTTTTACCAATGATAACCGCCAGGTCGTAGGCATTCTTTTTTTCCAGTTCGCTGCGGAACATTTTTATCATCGTAACAAAATTGTCGATGGCTTCAAGCGTTCCGCTGCGGTAGCCGTAAATGCCGGCATTGCTGATGATATCCCACATGGTAAGATTATTTTCATTAGCATACAACACGGCTTTATCAACGGTGGTTTTACCAATACCTCTTGCCGGAAAATTGATGATGCGTTTTAAGGCTTCTTCATCTTTAGGATTAACGACCAATCTTAAGTAAGCAATAAAATCCTTTACTTCTTTACGCTGGTAAAAACTCATACCACCATAAATGCGGTAAGCAATACCCATACGCCTTAATGATTCTTCAAAACTGCGGCTCTGTGCATTGGTGCGGTAAAGGATGGCAAAATCTTTATTGTAATAATGATTGCGGAGTTTTTGTTCCTGGATGGTATCGGCGGCCATTTTACCTTCGTCATTATCCGTCATGGTACGCACCAGTTTTATTTTTTCGCCTTCATCATTAATGGTGAATAATTTTTTTTCTATCTGGCCTTTGTTATTGGCGATCACTTCGTTGGCAATGTGCAGGATGTTTTGTGTGCTTCGGTAATTCTGCTCCAGCTTCACCACTTTCACTTCATCATAATCTTTTTGAAACTGTAAAATGTTTTCGATTGTTGCGCCACGAAAACTGTAAATACTTTGAGCATCATCACCCACCACACAAACATTTTCATGCATGGCACCCAGCAGTTTTATAATTTCGTACTGCGCCGTGTTGGTATCCTGGTACTCATCAATCATGATGTATTTAAACTTGCGCTGGTACTTGCTCAGCGACTCCGGAAAATTCTTCAGCAGGATATACATCTTGATCAACAGATCATCAAAATCCATGGCACCGTTTTTAAAACAGCGTTTTACGTATGCATCGTATATCTGCCCTTGCGCCGGGCGGTTTGCACGGTTGTCTTCCTGTTGTAATGCCCAGTCATTATTATATTCAGCCGGACCAATCAATGCATTTTTTGCTGATGAAATACGGTTGTAAACTACGTTGGGTTTGTATTGTTTATCATCCAGCGCCAGTTCGCCGATTACAGTCTTAACCACGCTCTTTGCATCATCGGTATCGTAAATGGTAAAGTTTGATGGATAACCGAGCTTGCCTGCTTCGGCCCTTAATATTCTTGCAAACACGCTGTGAAAAGTACCGATGTATAAATTACGGGCTTCGGTATTGCCCAGTATCCGCTCCACCCTTTCTTTCATTTCGGCGGCGGCCTTGTTGGTAAATGTAAGCGCCAGTATATTAAAGCTATCAATTTTATGAGCAGCCATTAAATGTGTGATACGTGTAGTAAGAACTTTGGTTTTGCCGCTGCCTGCGCCGGCAATGATCATGATTGGTCCCTTAACATGCGTTACCGCCTCCCGCTGTGGTTCGTTCAGTTCGTCTAAATAATTCGTCATGCGGCGAAGTTACGAATTGGAGATTTGGGCTGATGCACTGTGAGGAAATAATTACCGTTAATATAAATTGTGATTTTGTATAGAAGGTAGATTTTATCTTTATCTCAGTAAAGTAAGCCATTGCAACACATCGAATTCTTTCATATTGATCATTTTGAAAAAAATTATCGCCGGGTAAAGCCTGCACGTGAGCTGGAGAGCTTTATTGATTTTTTCTGGGAGACAAAATTTGATGAACTGCTGCAGCAGCACCCCCAGGGATTTTCGGATGCACTTTTCCCCAATATTGGATATACTTATCTCATTAACCTGGGTACACCGTTTGTAATGCAGGTGGGCGATAAAAAATTTGATATGAAGACGGATGGGTTTCTGCCCAGGAACCAATCTATTGAATGTTATCATCGCCGGGGCAACAAACTCTTTGGCATCAAATTTAAAATATCGCCGATCATTTTTAAAACCAAGGTTGATTTTTCGGAGTACCGGGAATATATTTACCCGCTGAGTTACCTGATGGAGCAGTCGGTGATTGATGAGGTAAAAAAAGCAGGGTCATTTGACGAAAGAATACATGTGCTGAATGAATATTTTCAATCCATCATAAAAACTTATTCAGGTTCCTGGGAAGCCATCAGGATTGTTTCGGAAATTTTGCAGCACTGCAGCAGTACCAATGACTTTACAACAACGGTGGAAGAATTTGCAGCCCGTTATCATATTTCTGAACGCACATTACACCGTTATTTTGAATCAACCACCAGTCTCAGCAGCAAAAAAGCGCTGCAGATATTACGCATCCGTAAGGCAGCCGAGCAACTCGCCAATACACCGGATGAATTTAATTATACCAATTACGGCTACTATGATTACAGCCATTTTTGCAAACACCTGAAACAGTTTTTGAAAAAAGATACGGTTAATAAATTGCAGCCACATTTGCAATTGCTGCAAAAGATCAAACTTAAAAAGTAGCAGCGATTTCTCTTAAAATATTAGTCAACTTCAATTATCGCAACAATCAAGTACCCCTTTAGGGGCGGAGGGGTGCTTATCCCCCCGCTCTTTGTCTCTCTTCCTC
>JBATAS010000272.1:0-1582 GCA_049661965.1 Ferruginibacter sp.
AATACCGCCCTTGCCTTTTGCTAAAAATCCGTCCTGCGATTTGTAGAAAGTAATATCTCCGATAGTACCTTCCAGTTTGATAATACCTTTTTGCTTTGCCATTTTTATAAGGTTTAATGATTAATAAATCTGTCTGCAAAAACTAATATCCTGTACAGTGAGAGCTCTGATACTTTTTGTATTTTTGTAAACATCACCACAATAATAGAATGAGAATTAAACTAAAAAAAGCAACGGTGCCGTACGTGCAGGGTTATGCAGCAAACAATCCCAAATCGCATAGTGATTTATGCAAAAGACATCATGAATATCACCGGCCGTAAAGAACGTGCCGCCAGGAAGCTGCTTGCCAGGATCCGAAAACAATACAAAAAAAATACAGGGGAGTTTATTTCAATTGATGAGTTCTGCGAATTCACCAGCTTGAAGAAAGAAAGTGTTACTGAGTTTTTAAATTACTAAATACCGGCCGGCATGAATAGCGAGCAGTCTTTTGGATATTTATGGGTAAATATTTGGATAAATTGCCTTTTATGGGTATTTTTGGGTATTAATACGGGTAAATGATCAATACTAAACCAATACAAATCACAGCTCAGGTACTATCCCTAATTGCAGAAATAGATGAATTTAAGGGTGCCTGGAGGGCATTGGGCCAGCTGGCGCCCGAGCAACTGAATTCTTTAAAACGGGTGGCTACCATCGAAAGCATTGGGTCATCAACAAGGATTGAGGGCAGTAAGCTTAGCGATCAGGAAGTTGAAGCATTACTTAGTAACCTCGAAATACAAAAATTCACGACCAGAGATGAGCAGGAAGTAGCAGGATATGCAGAAGTAATGAATACGGTCTTTCATCATTATGCCGATATTCCGTTGACAGAAAATTATATAAAACAACTGCACCGGGACCTATTGCAGTATAGTGAAAAAGACAACCGGCATCGTGGTGAATACAAGAAACATACAAATCATGTTGAAGCTTTTGACGCAGCAGGTAAAAGTTTAGGAATCGTATTTGAGACAGCCAGTCCTTTTGATACCCCTTTCCGGATGGCTGAATTAGTAGCCTGGGCAAATGAAGCTATTGACAAAAAATCAATGCATCCGCTTTTGATCACGGCAGTTTTTATTGTTGAGTTTCTTGCCATACATCCGTTTCAGGATGGCAATGGAAGGATTTCAAGAGTTTTAACTACCTGGCTGTTGCTTTCCCTTGGGTATGCCTATGTTCCTTACAGTTCACTTGAATCTGTCGTTGAAAACAACAAAGAAGGTTATTATCTGGCTTTACGCCAAACGCAGGGAACATTAAAAGCCGAAAATCCAAACTGGCAGCCCTGGATAGTCTTTTTTCTAAAGGCGCTTAAGCAACAGAAACAAAGGCTTGAGGTAAAAGTAGAAAGAGAAAAATTACTGTTAGGCCAATTGCCCGAACTGTCTCTTAAAATCCTGGAACTAGCAAAATCAAGAGGGCGATTAACGATCAGCGATGCAGTAACTTTAACCAATGCCAATCGCAATACAATCAAGAAGCATTTGGAAAATCTTGTAAGTACCAACCAGTTGCTAAAGCATGGTAC
>JBATAS010000273.1:0-4536 GCA_049661965.1 Ferruginibacter sp.
GTTGAAATTGTTGCCATTGCCAAAGTAAGTAAAGAAGCATACCAGGACCCAACCACTGACGACGACAGATGGGTGGCTGTTGATATAAAGCCGGTTAAAAAATTAAAGAAGCCGGTAACCCTGGCCCAGTTAAAACCCGATAAACGTTTTGCAGATATGGATCTTATACGGCTGGGCAGGCTGAGTGTACAAACCGTAAAACCAAAAGAGTGGGAGATGGTAATGAAGCTGGCGGGGGAGAAGTGAGAAATGTTGAACAAGTTTGTCCGCAAACAAATAATTACCGACAAAGCTTTATGATAAAACCAGAAGCTGCAAAATTATTGCAATTTCTGGTGAAAAGCTGTTAGCCATTTTTACTGAAGCATTGAAAACGATGATACAGTCTTGGTGCATTTACCTTTATTAGCACATGGCGTACATGAAAGACCCACAGGTGAGGGAACACAGCCTGTTGGCTCAGATGCGCAGTCGCTGGTTGTACAGGTAACATGGCCACCATCTTCATAAAAATTTGTTGTTGAGTTATCATCTGTAGCCGGAACTGTTTTGAGTAGCATGCTTGACCTGAATTGTGAACCTTTAAAAACCAGGTAATAGTTACTGCCATCGGGAACTATCATCACGTCGGTAAAATTTCCATTAATGCCTGAAAGGCCTAATAGATTTTTGCTAAAATTACTTATAAGTGTTGTTTTGTTGGCAGTTAACACAGGAACTGAATTATTAAGTTTGCCTATCAGTAATTGAGCTTTTACTGAATTGAATTGGCAGGATAATAAAAAAATGGAAATAAAAAAACTGAAACTTAACTTTTTCATGTTTTAATATTTTATAATCATGTTGGAGAAGCCATTATGCTTCATACATAGTCCAACGCTATGTCCTACCTTGCTATTTTCAATTTGGTAAAGCGGTCGGATATAATTCAAACCAACTATTGATAACAATTAACAGGATAAATATCTGCTTTTGCCTGTAGAATTGACTAGTATTTTCTACTAAATGGATTTATCTTAATAAGAAAATACTCTTCCTGTTTATTTTATCAAAACAGTGTTGTAAAGTAAAAACATTTTAAATACCAAACAATACCCTAAAGTGGTAAGAGTTTACAATGCAGCATAATAATAACCTGGTCAGCTTATCTGAAAATAACCGTACCCAGTTGTTTGGTCAGTTCTATTTCAAGTTGTTTCAAATGCTGATGGGTTTGTACCAGTACCATCTGTTCTTCGGGTGATGTTGATTTTTCAAGATCATGCTGGTTTATATCCATCAGCCTTTTTATTTTACGCAGTTTTAAATAGTTGAGTGTTGAAAAAACTTCTTCTGCAAACAGTTCTTCCCGGGTGGCAATATGACCTTCAAAATGTTCTTTCCAGTTGGGGCTTATCTCATAATTAAAATCCATGATGCTTACAACCAGCGCACTCATCTGCAGATCATCGTGGTATAAAAAGTTTTTAGCAGTGGGTTCAATCCCGGCATCGTACCAGGCTTTATAGGTTTGTAAAATCCGTATCAGTTCTTTATTATCAATCAATTCTTCCAGTTGGTTGGCTTCAACCTCAGCAAAAATATGGTCAGCTACTTTTTGCTCTTCGTCCCAGTTTTTTAAACCAAATTCCAGCAGGCTTCTTACCATGGCCTGTTCATGTATCTCATCTTTATTGAACAGGGCTGTAACATCAGTATCAAGTTCGCCACTTTGTTCAGAATTGATGGTTTCGGTAGAAAATCTTTCTTCACGGCTGCTGCGGTTTTCTTCTTTATTTATTTTTTCACGGATGAATTTATTCACCAATGCATGCAAACCACTTTCCTCAATCTTTAAAATTTCGGAACATTGTTTTATATAATCCTGTTGTTTGGTAAAATCTTCTGCCTTATTGATCCTGGAAATGGTTTCGGCAATCTGGTTTACCACAATCGCTTTTTTGGTACTGTCGGTACCGGCATCCTGTAATGCAATGCCCAGTTGAAATAAAATGAAATCTTTTTTATTTTCATTTATAAATGCTGTAAAAGCCGCAGCACCCATTTTGTTTACGTAACTGTCGGGATCTTCTCCATCGGGTATTAAAACAAGCTTTACATTCAGACTTTCTTCCAGAGCCAGGTCAAGTCCACGAAGGGCCGCTTTAATGCCGGCGCTATCGCCATCATATATAATAGTAAGGTTGTTAGTGTATTTTTTTATTAATCGTAATTGGTCAGGAGTGAGGGATGTACCTCCGCTGGCTACAACATTTTCAATACCTGCCTGGTGCAGACTTACCACATCGGTATATCCTTCTACCAGTAAACATTCATCGGCTTTATCAATAGCCTGGCGTGCAAAATAGGAGCCGTATAAAAGCTTACTCTTTACATATATTTCATTCTCTGGGCTGTTAATATACTTGGGCGCCTTATCATTTTTTTTAATGATCCGGGCACCAAAGCCCAAAACTTTTCCGCTTTGGTTATGAATGGGAAAAATAATCCGGCCGCGGTAATTATCATAGGCATTCCCATCACGTACATTAACCAACCCGGTTTTTTGTAAATACTCAAGATTGTATTGTGCTGCTAAAGCAGTTTTGGTAAAACCATCTCTGCTTTCAGCATTATAGCCTAACTGAAATTTTTTAATGATATCTTCCCTGAAGCCTCGTTCCTTTAAATAACTCAAGGCAATATCCTGTCCTTCTTCGGATGTAAATAATGCATCAGTAAAATATTTTTGAGCAAACTGGTTTATGATATATAAACTGTCGGCAACCTGTTGCTGCTGTTTATATTCGGGGCTTGTTTCCGATTCTTCAATTTCAACATTATATTTTGCGGCCAGCCAGCGAAGCGCTTCAACATAACTGTATTTTTCAGCCTCCATTAAAAAACTGATGCTGTTACCGCTTCGGCCGCAACCAAAACATTTATAAATTTCTTTGGCAGGCGATACGGTGAAAGAAGGCGTTTTTTCGTTATGAAAAGGGCATAAGCCTAAATAATTGGAACCTCGTTTTTTTAATTTAACAAAGGAGCCAACAATTTCCACAATATCAATGCGGCTTAAAATCTGTTGTATGCTGTCCTGAGATATCAATATATTAAATAATGAGGCTGTAATTTACAGCAGTTTTTAGTTAATCTGATGTAATTACAACAGATTAGAAGTTTATGGCATGGTTTATGAAAAATTTTAGCCCGGTACATTTGTTAAATTAATACCTTTATAACTCAAAAAAAATTAAGCATGAAGAAATATTTAATACTGATTAGTTTGGTTTTGGCTGCAGGTTACGCTCAGGCGCAAAGTCTGGATGACATTAGAAAACTGGTGATATTATCGCAATATGATAAAGCCAGGCCAGAGATTGACAAATATATGGCTGATGAGAAAAATGCTGCTAAACCCGAAGGCTGGTATTATAAGGCCTTTGTTTACAATTCGCTGGGTAGGGTAGCAACCAAACCTGTTACGGAAAGCAAAAGCCTGTACCAGGGTGCTTTTGATGCTATTAAAAAATATGCTGAACTAGACCCAAAAGCTCCGTTAACAACTGAAGAAAAAAACAGCACTGTGTTTAATGTCTATTATGGTTTTTTCGACCTGGGTAGTAAAACCTATGGCGAAAGTAACTTCACAGAATCATACGATCTTTTTAAGAAGGCACTGGATGTACACGATTATATTTATAATAAGAACCTGACAGGATATAATGATACTAAGTTTTCGGCCCATGATACCAATGTTGTATGGAACCTGGCAGTACTGGCCAACGAACTGAAAAAAAAGGACGAAGCTTTGGTATATTATAAACAAATTGCTGATGCCGATTTATCTGAGGAAAAATATGTTGGCGCATATGATGACCTGGTTATAAAATACAAAAGGGAAAAAAATGAAGAACTTTTTAATAAGTATGTAACAGCCGCAAAAAAACATTACCCGGTTGATAAACCTTATTGGGAAGCACAGGAAATTGAATTTGCCATCAACGGGCTTGAAAATGAAGCCCTGTTTACCAAATATGATGAGTTAACCACCCGTTTCCCGAACAGTTATATGGTTTTTTATAACTACGGTTTAGAGCTGGATAGATTTATATATTCGGCAGATGCCAAGGGAAAAGATATTGCGGCTTACAAGAAAAAAATGGCAGAATTATTTAAAAGGGCTATTGAACTGAATTCTACCATTGAAGCTAACCTGCAGTTAGGCAATTTGTATTATAACTCATCTTTTGATTACCTGGACGAAGTTGGTAAAATTAAAGGCACCAAGCCTGAAGATGTTAAAAAGAAAAATGAACTGATGGCCTTAAGTAAAGAAACCGTTGCTAAAGCCATTCCTTATTGTGAAGAAGCTGTAAGACAACTAGGTTTGCTGACAGAATATAAAACCGGTGAAAAAGTAAATTACAAACTGGGGCTTGAGATATTGGTAAATGCTTATACAAAAGCCGGTAATACGGCCAAGGCAGCAGAATACAGTAAGAAAAAAGCCGAAGTAGAAAAATTATAATTTAAATGCGGTTTTATATAAAG
>JBATAS010000274.1:0-2259 GCA_049661965.1 Ferruginibacter sp.
CCTTTGGGGTGCCGCATCGGCCGCCGCCAACCGGCCGCGAAGCGGGGACGGGCCTAGTAACACGTCCCTTTTGTCTCAGATTGATAACTCAGACCACGTCCCTTTTGTGCAAGGGTTGCACTCCCGAGGCTTGAACCATGCATTCCATGTTCGATTGGGCGAGCTTTCGGGCTCCTTGTTTCCACCCCGATTTGATCGATGGGGGTCGGGTGATGAAGGTTGCTCCGGGGGGTGAAATCGAGTGGCAGGTTGCATCAAGGCTGCCCGTGGTCGGGTCGCATGATTCCAATCTCATGATTCGAACGCATGGGGTTGATATCGTCGATGGTCGCCGCGTCGGCGTCATTTTGGAGGTGTCCGGCAACCCCTCTAAGTGGCTCCAGGGTCATAACCTGTTCGGCGGGTTCGTTTCCCTCGGCGAGCTGCTCGAAGCGACCATGTACGGGCTCTGCGAGCTTCTACCGGGCCTTCGGCCGAACGACATTGATCGGGCGATGTGGCGGCATCGAACGGCGTTTGAGGTGACTCGCGTCGATGTGAATACCATGATCGGGCTGGGCTCTCGGGCGCGGGCGCGGGCCTGGGTCCGGGCTGCCGAGCAAACCGGTTACATGCGCCACCGGGGGAGAGGTTCGCTCGTGAAGAATGGCACGGTTTATTGGGGTCTGGGTTCCAAGCGCAGCGTAGCCAAGGTCTACGTGAAGGGCGATGAATTGGAAGCTGGCAAGGGCCACGGTCTGAAGGAAGATTTGCCGCTCTTGGCCGATCTGCAAGCCTGGGCAGATGATAAAATCCGGTTCGAGGTGATGTTAAGATCGAACGAGCTACGCAAGCGAGGCTTAAACGTAGTCGCGAACTGGCGGGATGACACCGCCGTTAAAATTCTGTTGTCGACGGCTGAGGGCCTGGTTATGAGTGGTCAAGAACTGCTCCCCGACATCGATGTATCGAAACTCCCCCGCAACCTGCGCATGGCCTATGAGTCTTGGCAGAACGGCGCCGATCTTCGCGAGATTCTTTCCCGTCCTACCTTCTACCGTTACCGCAAGCAGCTTCTCCCCCTAGGCGTCGATATCGGGGTTTTGGTGCCACGGGAGAAGCCTTCCAATGTGGTTCCGCTCCGGCAGGTTCTGGATGCCTATCCCGCCACCATCCCCGAATGGGCCTACGGTACGCCGCTGCTCGTCGGGCCTGAAGATCTGGATGCGATGCGCCAGCGCTTTCTAGCGCGTCGAGTTGCCTGAAGTACCGCCTACCTGTCTTTTCGCCTGGACCTCCCACCGGGCCGCACCCTGTCAAGGCCGCGCTTGCGCGCCTCGGCGTACTCGCCGGGGTTGCCTTGACAGCCCACCTCGGAAAGTACGCTCAGTCGAGAAGGGGTTAAGCACGGCTTTTTGTGCTTAACCCCTTGGAGACAGGCCGCGAGTCTCCCCTGGCCGCTGCTCTGTCGGACTCCTGCCGTTTGCTCTTTGGCCGCTTGCTATTCATACTAAGCATTCATGTGATGATTTCTTGATGAATAACCGAGAGGCTGAAGATGATGGATGTTAAAAAGATCGTGGAATCTTGGAATTTGCCGGATCGCTCGACCGAGCGCACTCAAATCACGTTGCGTATTCAGTACACGGATTACGCACGACTTCATGCACTGAAAGCGGCTTATCCCTCTCGGTCGGTTAATGAAATCCTTACCGACATCATCAGAGTCGGGCTTGATGAGGTTGTAGATTCGCTACCGGTCTATGGCGCGGATGAGGAGGATGTAGCGATGGCTCAGCACGAGGGCGATTTCCTGGAGTTGGGTGCTCCTTGTCGGGGTCCGCGCATTGATTACACCAGGGCTTATAGATCTATCATTTCCTCGCGCACCAAGCCGGAGGATGAGGCCAAGCCGGAGGGTGAATAATGGTTCCCATGCTTCTCATGACCGGCACCATCCTCAACGTCTTTCGATCAGACGAGGGTGTGACGAAGAAGGGGGAGAAATACGGGGGCCGTTGGACGATTCAGTTTCTCTGCCAGCGGTCCTTGCGCGATTCCGATGGCGAAGCGCTTCAGATGAGGAACATCAGCACCGAGGATCCGGACTTTTTCAAGTCTCGGCGCGGTCAGGTCATGAGCCTGCCGGTTTCGGTCATGAACGGCCGCGATGAACCTACGTTCTTCATCGATAAATCTTGGCTGCCAAGTGATGCGCCGTATCGTGTCATCGTGGAAGATGGCAGTGCCGGTCAGGCGGATTTGTGAGCGCTACATCTC
>JBATAS010000275.1:0-3222 GCA_049661965.1 Ferruginibacter sp.
AAAGAAAACGGAGCAGTTTTAAGTAAGGATGAAAGCGGAAAAATTCATATAGTTACCAAATACGATATCATTCAAAGCCTTAGCAAATAATACTACCGTTAATTTACGATTTGTTTAAAATCAATACAGTGCTGCATCTAACCGATGCGGCACTTTTTGTATTCAAAGATTAAATTATCTGTTGTACGTAGATTTACGATTAAAAATAACGTAACTATTCTATAAAGTATACTGAACATTTACGTGCAGGGTAGTAATTATAATAACGTTAAAAAAGAGCAATATCGCTCTGTTGCACAATAAAAAACTACTGCATCTTTGTGTCAGAAGTTGATTGATAGGAATTAAATATCAATCATTATCCAAAATCCTGATTAAAGCCAAAAGAATTGAATCCAATGTTTGTGAAGAACCAGAAACAATCCAATATCAGTCAACTTCTATTTTAGTTCTTTAAAAAACCAATATCGCTTTAAGATCTGATCTTATCGAAAAACCAAAAGGATCTAAAGTAAAAAACCAATATCCCGCCTATGCCCTAAAAAGCGACGATGGCAGAAAGACCAAAGAAAACCAATATCCTGGCCTATGCTGTAAAAAGCGATGATGGCTGAAAGACCGAAGAAAACCAATATCCTGCCTATGCCCTCAAAAGCGACGATGGCGAAAATGAAGAACACTGAAACCAGGATAAATTATTATTGGAAATGCTGACATAAAGGTAACCCCCTTAAGAAAGCAGATTCAAAGAACATCCTGAGAAAACCCGCCTTGTGCTTGGCTGGTTAAAAAATTAGACTTCTACAGTTTACTGATACGTCAGCAAGTTGTGGAAGTCTTTTTTTATGCATAAAACAGGCATATTGCTAATTTTAGCCTATGATTTTACAAAGTCCATCTCATTTAGGCTATTTACCCAAAAGAATCATTTCGTTAGTTCCATCGCAAACAGAGCTGTTACACTATTTTAATTTAGAAAACGAAACAGCAGGTATAACCAGGTTTTGTATACATCCGCAAGGTTGGTTTAAAGCAAAAACCAGAATTGGTGGCACAAAAACCATCAACCTTAATACAGTAAAACAATTACAGCCCGATCTTATTATCGCCAATAAGGAAGAAAACGTAAAAGAACAGATTGAGCAATTGGCGGCCGATTACCCAATTTGGCTTACAGATGTTAATAATCTAGAAGATGCGTTACAGATGATTGAAGATATTGGCTTATTAACCGGAAAAGATGAACAGGCTCAAACATTGGTTAGCCAGATAAAAAGTGTTTTTTACAATATCCCTGTATTTCAAAATAAAATAAATACAGCCTATCTAATCTGGCGGAAACCTTATATGACAGTTGGCGGCAATACCTTTATCCATGATATGCTTATGCGTTGCGGTTTTACCAATATCTTTTCTGAAAAAAAAAGGTACCCTCAAATTGATATAAAAGAACTGCAAGCTGCAAATTGCAAACTGCTCCTGCTCTCCAGCGAGCCCTACCCTTTTACACAAAAACATATTGATGAAATGTCGGCCCGGTTACCTCAGACTAAAATAATACTTGTTGATGGAGAAATGTTTAGCTGGTATGGAAGCAGGTTGCTGTTATCTGCTGCGTATTTTACAAAGCTTATTTATAGTTTGAATAAGTAAATTACTTACATCACTTCTCTTTCAACTCATTTTATATTAAATTTGCTAAAAACCAAACTAATATGGCTAATAAAAAAATTGCAGAATTACTGGGCAATCAGGCTGACAGTCTTTTGAATCATGAGTGTAAAACCATTTCAAAAAAAGACATTGCTTTACCCAACCCGAATCATGTAGATGATATATGGAGAGCAAGTAACAGGAGTAATCAAACCCTTAAAAATTTACAAAATATATTAGACCATGGCCGCCTCGGCGGAACAGGTTATGTTTCCATACTTCCTGTTGACCAGGGAATAGAACATAGTGCCGGTGCATCTTTTGCTCCTAACCCTATTTACTTTGATCCGGAAAATATTGTAAAGCTGGCTATTGAAGGAGGTTGTAATGCAGTTGCATCAACCTTTGGCGTACTGGGTATTGTAAGCCGTAAATACGCACATAAGATACCCATGATGGTTAAGATCAATCACAATGAATTTTTAAGCTATCCTAATAAATTCGACCAGGTAATGTTTGGTAAAGTAAAAGATGCCTGGAACATGGGTGCCACAGCCGTTGGCGCTACAATTTATTTTGGAAGCGATGAAAGTACACGCCAGATACAGGAAGTAGCTACTGCTTTTGAAATGGCCCATGAACTGGGTATGACCACAGTGCTTTGGTGCTATTTACGCAACGGAGGCTTTAAAGTAGATGGTGTAGATTATCATGCGGCGGCAGATTTAACAGGGCAGGCAAACCATTTGGGTGTAACCATACAGGCCGATATCATTAAGCAAAAATTACCTTCGAACAACGGTGGATACAATGCAACCAAGCATGGCAAAACCTCTCCATTGGTTTATTCAAAATTAACAACTGACCACCCTATTGACCTCTGCCGTTACCAGGTAGCCAACTGCTATATGGGCCGTGTAGGTTTAATTAACAGTGGCGGCGAAAGCAAAGGTGCAACTGATTTGGCTGAAGCAGTAACAACTGCAGTAATTAACAAACGTGCCGGTGGCATGGGCTTAATAAGTGGCCGTAAGGCATTTCAAAAGCCAATGACCGAAGGTATTGAATTACTGAATACCATCCAGGATGTATACCTGGACAACAGTATTACAATAGCATAATCATATTTATTTCCCACAAAACAAAAATACTGTTCAGCCTTAAATCTTTACGTAATTTGTGCTTTGTGGGAATTTTCTTATCTTATAAGTGACCAACCCAAACAGCTAACGAGAAATTTTAAATATGCGACAGGAAGAAGATTTTGACGCCAACCTGGCCGGTGAAGAAGGAACCGAGGAACAATTAAAGGCCAATTGGTTTAAACGGATGAAAAAAGGCATCCTTACATCTACAAAAGATAAAAAAGATGCCCCGGAAGGATTATGGTCAAAATGCCCCACCTGCAAATACACCGCACCTGTTACTGAACTGGCCGAAAACAAATTTGTTTGTCCCAAATGCGAATACCACCACCGTATTGCCAGTCAGGAATATTTTCAAATCTAATATGATAACAGTGAATATACAGAGCTGTTTGCCAATATAAAATCGAAGGACTATCTGCAG
>JBATAS010000276.1:0-2538 GCA_049661965.1 Ferruginibacter sp.
GCCGATTTAAAATGCCACAAAAAAGAAATTTTAGAACAACTGCTCATCTTACTAAAGCCTTATGCACCGCATATTGCTGAAGAACTTTGGAATCAGTTAGGTAATGCAGGAAATATTTTAGATGCCAGTTATCCAACGTTCAATCCTGCATTGCTGGTAGAAAGTTCTAAAGAATACCCGGTTTCCATCAATGGTAAACTGCGTACCAATATTGAACTGGCGCTTGATCTTGAGCAAAAACAGGTGGAAGAAATTGTGCTGCAAAATGAAGTGGTTCAAAAGTGGCTTGATGGCAAGCCTCCTAAAATAATCATCTTTGTAAAAAACAAAATGATAAACGTGGTAATTTAATTTTTAGCTACACAAAACATGATAACAGAACTCGAAAATGCATTGGTAAAGAACAGGTCAAACTTTCACCCCGTGGTGGATTTTGATGCTGCCACAGAAAAATTATTTCAGTTTGATTTTACTGATGCAAATACAGGATTGAGCAAAGAAACTATTGCTGATACGAATTTGTTTTCGGACTATGTTAATCAGCAATTAAAAAACAACGATGCTAAATACGGTATTGGTGGTTACAAAGAAAACCGCAAACTGTACCGAAGAAGTGAAATGTTTGATGGAGAAGAAGCAAGATCAATACATTTGGGTGTAGATGTTTGGGGGCCTGCCGGTACACCTGTGTATGTTCCATTGGGTGGCATGGTACACAGTTTTGCGTACAATGATAATTTTGGAGATTACGGTGCAACAATTGTCTTACTGCATCAACTCGAAACTGTTGCCTTTCACACTTTATACGGGCATTTAAGCCTGGCAGATATTTCTACATTAAGCGAAGGTGCTTATATAACAAGAGGAGAAACAGTTGGTCATTTTGGTCCGCCTTCCGAAAACGGAAACTGGCCGCCACACCTGCATTTTCAAATCATTTATGATATGCAGGAAAAGAAAGGCGATTACCCCGGTGTTTGTAAATTATCCGAAAGCGAAGCATACCTCAGCAATTGTCCCGATGCAGACTTGATTTTGAATATGATGAAATATTTGCATTAAATCCGTCGTTATTGAACTTAAGGACTCAAAAATTGTTGCATATGCGGCATCTTAGCCGGTAAAAACTGTAACTTTACCCCGGAAATATAAAAAATGGACATTAAAGCAGGCGTTTTACTTCAGGAAATCAATAATCCCGATGACTTAAAAAAATTAAGCAGGGAACAATTACATCAGGTTTGTGATGAACTGCGTCAGTACATTATTGATGTGGTAAGTGTTTACGGCGGGCATTTTGGTGCAAGCCTGGGTGTGGTGGAATTAAGCGTTGCCCTGCATTATGTTTTTAATACACCCGATGATCAGTTGGTTTGGGATGTGGGCCACCAGGCTTACGGGCACAAGATTCTTACAGGCCGCCGTGATAATTTTGCAACCAACAGAAAATATAACGGACTCAGCGGTTTTCCAAAACGCAGCGAAAGTGAATATGATACTTTTGGTGTAGGACATTCCTCTACATCTATTTCAGCAGCTTTGGGTATGGCTATGGCTTCGCATTATAAAGGCGAAAAAGACAGGCAGCATGTTGCTATCATTGGTGATGGTGCTATGACAGCCGGCCTTGCTTTTGAAGCGATGAATCATGCAGGCATTGAAAAAAGCAATGTACTTATTATTCTGAATGATAATTGCATGAGCATTGACCCAAATGTTGGTGCTTTAAAAGAATATTTAACTGATATCACTACTTCTCATACTTACAACGATTTAAGAGATAATGTGTGGAAAGCGTTGGGCAAATTACCTGTTGGTAAATCATTCAGCAGAGGCATGGCAAGCAAGCTGGAAGCCAGTTTGAAAGGAATGGTAAGCCAGAGCAGTAATTTATTTGAAGCACTGAAGCTGCGTTATTTTGGGCCGATAGATGGTCACAATATTACCAAGCTGGTTGATACTTTAAAAGATCTGAAAGATATTCCGGGTCCAAAACTTTTGCATATTAAAACAGTAAAAGGAAAAGGTTACGACCTCGCAGAAAAAGACCAAACCAAATGGCATGCACCGGGTTTGTTTGATAAAGTGACCGGTGAAATACAAAAGAAAAAATTTGATATACCGCAGCCTCCAAAATACCAGGATGTTTTTGGACATACAATAATTGAACTGGCAGAAAAGAATAAAAAAATATTCGGTATTACACCGGCAATGCCAAGTGGTTCTTCATTAAAGTTCATGATGGATAAAATGCCTGACAGGGCATTTGATGTGGGCATTTGCGAACAACATGCGGTTACAGTAAGCGCCGGAATGGCTACACAGGGTATGAAAGTGTTCTGCAATATTTACTCTTCCTTTATGCAGCGGGCTTATGATATGGTGATACATGATGTTGCCATTCAAAAACTGCCGGTAATATTTTGTTTAGACAGGGCAGGGCTTGTTGGTGAAGATGGGCCTACACATCATGGCTGTTATGATATTGCTTATATGCGCTGCATACCGCACATGATTGTGAGTGCGCCGATGAATGAA
>JBATAS010000277.1:0-1624 GCA_049661965.1 Ferruginibacter sp.
ATATAGGCATCCCTGAAATTATCATCAGTGCGTACAATGTCCCTTACATCAATCCATTTATTTTTTATGCCTGCCTCATTCAAATAAATACTTACCAGCGAAGTGCTCAGTAATTCGCCACAGCAAACAATCTGGTCGTAGTAGTAATCATATTCCCTCACCGGTTTATCATGCAACAACCATTCTACTTCAGTAAAAAAATCCTTTAACTGGTTTTCGGCTTTTTGCCAATTGATGGTGATCAGGTATTTCAGCGTATTTAAATGAGTTTCCTTAACCTGTTCAAACAGTTTCAATGCATCCTCCTTGTGCCCGTTATAAAATGCATCCACTACTTTTTCAAGTGCATTGGTGGTTTTGCCCATGGCCGAAATGATGATGAGTATTTTTTCTCCTGCAAACGATTCAATAATGTGCCCGGTATTTTTAATTCTTTCTATAGAATTGATACTGGCACCGCCAAACTTAAAAACCTTCATTCGATGTGGGTTGATTGAGTAAATTGGGTTAATTTAGCCCTGTTTATTTGATTGCAAAAATCGTTAATCTTACTCAATAAACTAACTATTGCCTTAACCAAATATTTTCATATGAATATCAACAGACGAATACAAACCTTAGATGAATTTACCATCCAGCAAATGAGGGACTTTCCGCATGCAACCGGTGAACTGGCGGGACTTTTACGGGATTTGGGCCTTGCTGCCAAAAGAGTGAACGTAGAAGTAAATAAAGCCGGGCTGGTTGATATTTTGGGCGACGACGGCAGTATTAATGTGCAGGGAGAAGAAGTTAAGAAACTGGATGTGTATGCCAATAACCAGTTTATGGGTGTTTTGCAACATGGCATCAGTTGTGCGGGTATTGGCAGCGAAGAAATGGATGATATTGTTGTATTTGACGACCCGGTAAGTAATAAGAGTAAATATGTTTGCCTTTTTGATCCGCTGGATGGCAGCAGTAATATTGATGTGAATGTTTCTATCGGTACCATATTTAGTGTTTTCAGGCGGGTGAGTGAGTTGGGTAAACCTGCTACCAAAGAAGATTTTCTGCAGCAGGGAAATAAACAGGTTGCAGCAGGATATGTTATTTACGGTTCATCAACCATGTTTGTGTATGCAACCCGCCGGGGTGTAAATGGTTTTACCCTCGATCCCGCTATTGGCGAATATTCATTAAGTCATCCGGATATCAAATGTCCTGATTCTGGAAAAATGTATTCAGTTAATCATGGTAATTTTTTCAAGTACGACGAGCCGGTAAAAGAATATATTACTGCCTGTCAGAAAAAAGATAAAGCTACGGGTGGTCCTTACACACAACGTTATATCGGCAGCATGGTATCGGATGTACATCGTAATTTAATCAAAGGCGGAATTTTTATGTACCCCGGCACTACCGATAAACCAAAAGGTAAACTGCGTTTGTTGTATGAGTGTAATCCATTTGCATTTATTGTTGAACGGGCGGGAGGTTTGGCTACCAATGGCAAGATAAGGATACTTGATATTGATCCAACCGAATTGCATGAGCGTACTCCGTTTTTTATCGGCAGTAAATTAATGATGGAAGAACTGGATAGTTATAATAAGCGATAGCTAAAGACAAAACTGATAATGAA
>JBATAS010000278.1:0-49732 GCA_049661965.1 Ferruginibacter sp.
TTTTTGGACAGTATGCTTTTTTCAGCAACGTCTCCGGCACGGGACGTTGCGTCAACGAAATCATTCTTTTCTTTTTTCAAACTCCACATCTTCCATCTCCATAATATTGGTAATTTGATAAACTCCCTGTTCTCCGGTTGTATAAAATTTTGCAGAACTATGTTCATATTTTTCGGGGCTGATACATAAATTCCATTTCCCTGCACACGGATTATTGTGTATGTATTCAAGTTTCTGATCAGCGAAAGCCATACTCATGCATTCTTTCCAGTCGAAAGAAAGTTCCCATACATTATGTTTCTTATTATTAGCCTTCCGTTTTGTTTCTACGTCTGAACTCAGTTTCAAAAGCAGGTCAGTTTCATTATTCTCCTGTAATCGCTTCACTATTTCATAAGCCATAAACCTTTTTCCATTACCTATGATTGTATTAATACTTTGTGGGGTTTCGGTAAAACTAATGATGGCATGCACATGATTTGGCATAATGACATAACCATTGATGAAATGCCCTGAAGATTTTAAGTGATCAAACCACCTGTACACAATATCATAGCCTTTCACTTTATCTATTAATGACAGCCACTGGTAACAGGTAAAAGTTATAAAGAAAATGCCATGATTATATGGTACCGTTTGCTTTACTGGCATTCCTAAAAATAAAGTTTTTTTTGAATTGTTGCTCCGTAGTACGCAACGTCCCGTACCGGAGACGTTGCTGGAAAGTCATATTGCTATTAAATAGCGCTATATCAAAAAAACAACGGCTCCCAAACTGGAAGCCGTTGCATTTATCAATTCAATCATCATCTTACCTGATCATAAATATTTTCTTATCCCTGAAATCGGGGTTTACAATATGCATGCTGTAAACACCCGGTGCCAGGCTGCCCGGTAAATTAAATCTGTCATCAATAAAATTCAACTGGGTAATTACTGATCTTTGGAAAACCAACTGACCGGCACTGTTGAATATCTGTATTTCGTAATGCCCAGGCTTAATATCCCTGTAGGTATAATGCATATTGGCACCACGCTGTACAGGAACATCATAGATAACAAACCCTGTAGGAATATTGCTCATGGTAAATGATTGCTCTGCACCATAAACTGTTCCGCCGCTGTTAACAGCATAGGGCTTGTAATAATAAGTAGCGCCCTGCACCAAACCATTCAATGTAGCAGAGAAATTGCCGCTGCTCAGGTTTGATGAAGCTACCTTGGTTCCAAGTCCGTTGGGCAGTCCGCTGATACCGCTATACTCAATACCATAACCCGTAACCGGGCTGCAGCCCGTGTTAGTGATTGTCGCATCCAGTGTTGCTGAATTAGGGCTGTTTATAGTTGCAGTACCCGTAACAACAGTAGCCCCTGTATTTACGCCGCTGCCACTGGCAACAACAGTAATAGCAGCAGCTCCACCACCACTAACCGGAATATTACCGGTATAAGATTGAATGGCTACAGGACTGAACTTCACATACACAGTTTGTGTATAAGGCCCTGCTGCATGTGTTAAGCTTAATGAAGCAGAATAGGTACCTCCAGAAGTAGTAGAAAAACTATAACCGGTAAGCGGACCTACATTTATATTAGCCGCTGTAACTGCCGTGCTGTTTATTACAAATGAATTAGGCCCTGCGGTTGTGTTTATACAGTTTGCACCAAAAGAGGTAAGCGGCGTTGCCGTTAATACCGGTGCAGCCGTAGTGAACGAACCCTGTGTACCATAAGCTGTACCGCCGGCATTGGTTGCATAAGCATGATAATAATAAGTAGTGCTTGCGGCAAGTCCGGTAAGTGCCGAGCTGAAACTTACACCGCTTAAATTAGTTGATGCAACTGCAGTTCCGCTTCCGTTAGGGAAACCATTGGTTGTGCTGTACTCTATACCGTAAGCAGTTACCGCAGAACATCCGATAGAAGGAATGGTTCCGGCAACCGTTGCTGAAATTTGTGTAACAGCACTGGCAGCACCGCTGGTAACTGAAGGAGTGGTATTGATACCGGCTCCGGTTACAGCACGGTTAACAGAAATCCCGCCGCCGCCGCCAACTGCTATATTGCCATTGTACGATTGTACTGCTGTTGGTGTAAACTGTACAAATATCTGTTGAGAATAAGCACCGCCCGGCTGCGTTAAACTTAACGAAGCGGTATAAGTACCTCCTGCTGTTGTTGAATAAGTATATCCGGCCAAAGCCGCAACGGTAACATTGGCTGTTGTAAGGTTTGTACCCGTAATGGTAAACGAATTAGGGCCTGCAGTTGTATTTAAACAAACATTACCAAAACCTGTTAAGGCCGATGTATTGAATACTGGCGTTGCTGTTGTAAAAGACCCCTGTGTACCATAAGCCGTACCGCCATTATTGGTTGCATAAGCATGATAATAATAAGTGGTGGTTGCTGCAAGTCCGGTAAGGTTAGCAGAAAAATTAATACCGGCCAGGTTGGTTGCAGGTACAGCAGTTCCGCTTCCGTTAGGGAAACCATTGGTTGTGCTGTACTCAACACCATAAGCTGTAACAGCCGAGCAGCCAATTGATGGAATGGTTCCGGCAACTGTTGCCGAAATGGAAGTAATGGCGCTGGCCGCTCCCGATGTTACTGTTGCAATGGTATTGATACCGGCTCCGGTTGCTGCTACATTAATAGTAGAAGCCCCGCCACCGCCTACAGGAATATTTCCGTTATACGATTGAACCAACGTTGGTGTAAACCGTACAAATATCTGTTGAGAATAAACACCACCCGGTTGAGCTAAACTTAATGAAGTAGTGTAAGTTCCTCCGGCTGTTGTTGAAAATGTAAATCCGGTTAATGGACCAACAGTTATGTTTGTTGCATTAAGAGCCGACCCGGTTACAGTAAATGAATTAGGGCCTGCAGTTGTATTGATACAAATATTACCAAAACCTGCCAACGCCGTTGCATTTAAGGTTGGTGTGAGCGACAGGGTAATAAACGACTGCTGTACTCCATAACCTGTGCCTGCCCCGTTGGTTGCATAAGCATGATAATAATAAGTAGTGTTGGGTGTTAAACCAATAAGGTCAGAAGAAAAATTAATGCCGGCCAGGTTGGTTGATGGAACTGCTGTTCCGCTTCCGTTAGGGAAACCATTGACTAAACTGTACTCCACACCATAAGCAGTAACCGCAGTACAACCGTTTGCAGGAATGGTTCCGGCTAAAGTTGCAGTAGTTGTTGTTATGGCAGATGCAGCGCCGGTTGTAACAGTAGGTACCGAATTAACACCCGCACCCGTTGCAGCCACATTGATTGATGTGGCACCACCACCGCCAACAGCAATATTACCATTGTAACTCTGAACAAGCGTTGGTGTAAACTGTACAAATATCTGTTGAGAATACGCACCACCTGCCTGTGTTAAACTTAACGAAGCGGTATAAGTTCCTCCGGCAGTTGTTGAATAGGTAAAACCGGTTAACGGGTCAACAGTTACATTAGCCGCAGTAAGATTGGTACCTGTTATAGTAAATGAATTGGGGCCTGCAGTTGTGTTTACACAAACATTACCAAAGCCTGTTAAGGCAGATGCTGATAAAACCGGGGCAGCAACTGTTGTAAATGTCTGCTGTGCTCCATAACCTGTTCCGCCTGCATTGGTTGCATAAGCATGATAATAGTAAACCGTACCCGGCGTTAAACCGGCAGCATTGGAAGAAAAGTTGATACCGGCAAGATTGGTAGAAGCCACCGGCGTTCCGCTTCCGTTAGGAAAACCATTTACGGTACTGTACTCAACACCATAAGCGGTAACAGGGGTACAGCCGTTTGCCGGAATAGTACCGGCTAAAGTTGCAGTAGTTGTTGTTATGGCACTGGCAGCACCGGTTGTAACAGTGGGTATGGTATTAACGCCCGATCCGGCAGCAGCAACATTAATTGCAGTTGCTCCACCACCACCTACTGGTATATTACCATTATAAGATTGTACAGCAGTTGGGGTAAACCGTACAAATATATCCTGGGAATATGCACCACCTGGCTGTGTTAAACTTAAGGTAGTTGTATAAGTACCACCGGCAGTTGTTGAATAAGTAAAGCCAGCTAATGCACCTACGGTAACATTTGCAGTTGTTAAAGTTGTTCCTGTTATGGTAAACGAATTTGGCCCTGCAGTTGTGTTTATACAAACATTACCGAAAGCAGTTAATGCCGTTGCTGATAATGTGGGAGAAGCAGCCCCGCAGATATTAGCTGCTGTTGCACTATTTCTTGGATTTACAACCAGTAGTTCAAAATCAGTGCTGTTATTATTATCATCAGTACAACCATCCATTTTCCTGAAGATACCATCAGCGTTACTGATGCCAGAAGTAAGAAAAACAGCCGTCTCTGAACAACTTGTTGATGCGGTTCCAAAACCAATTACATCTACAACAGTTGGAGTATTACACGCAGTAGCACCACTTAAAGCTATCGCATCATTTACAAGAGCTACTTTTCCGGCGGTAGCGCTCATATTTATACTTGGGCCCACAAAGTCTGGTGCAGGCAATGGTATACCATTAGCGCCACCGGTAGCCAGTTGAATTAAAAAATATTTACCTGCAGCCACTGTAGTTGCAGCAGGTATAGTAGCCACCTGCCAGCTGCTTCCGGCCGAAGATGCATACTGTACACTCCATCCGCTGATATCAACAGTAGCAGCACTTCTGTTAAACAGTTCAACAAAATCATGGGTATAAGTAGCCGAACCATTACCGCCTCCACCATAAACCTGGCTTATTACCATACCCGGTACAGAAACTGAACTGGTTGTAAATGATTGTTCATCTCCATATCCTGTTCCACCCCCATTGGTAGCATAGGCATGATAATAATAAACTGTTCCGGCTGTTAAGCCTGTAATATCAGAGGTAAAAATTCCGCCACTGAGATTGGTTGATGGAACAGCCGTTCCGCTTCCGTTCGGGAAATTAACCGTTGTACTGTACTCAATACCATACACGGTTACAGCTGTACAGCCGGTTGAAATAATGGTACCTTCCAGCGTAGCTGAAACCTGGGTAACATTAGTTGCAGTACCGGTACTTAAAGCCGGAACAATAGTACCCGAACCCGATGCAGCTACATCAATGGCAGTTGCACCGCCGCCGCCAACAGGTATATCACCGTCATAAGATTGCACGGCAGTTGGGGTAAATTGTACAAATATATCCTGCGAGTATGTACCACCGGGCTGCGTTAAACTTAAAGTAGTTGTATAGGTTCCGCCTGCAGTTGTTGAATAAGTAAAGCCGGCCAATGCACCAACAGTAACATTAGCCGTTGTAAGGGCAGAACCATTTATAGTAAATGAATTAGGGCCTGCTGTTGTATTAACACAAACGCTTCCAAAAGCAGTTAGCGCCGTTGCTGATAAATTAGGTGATGCCGCTCCACACACAAAAACCGATGATGCACTGTTACGTGGTGCCGGGGCCCCCACTGTAAAATCAAGGCTGTTATTATCCGTATCGGTACAGCCGTTATTATTTCTTAAAGCCGCAGTTGTATTACTTAAGGTTGGCGTAGCTGTATTTTCAAAACAAACAGAAGAACCAAAACCCACTAAATCAATAACACTGGCTGTAGGACATGCGGATAAAGCAGTGGTACCGGTTACTAATGCTACCCGGCCGTTTGTAGCCGACATAGCAATTTCATTTCCGGCTGATGGCGCTGCATCCGGTGTTGGTAATGCAACACCTGTTGCCCCTGTAACACTCATGCGGATAAGATAATAACCTCCGGCAGGAATACTTGCTGTAGGCAGGGCAAAAACACCTGTCCAGGTACCTGTGTTACCCGAAGAGGCATATTGAACAGACAGGCCTGCCGTACTTTGTGCTACCGCAGATATATTATGCAATTCCAGAAAATCTGCATTATACGGAGCTCCCGAATTTCCGCCACCACCATACACCTGGCTGATGACAAGTGTGGTTGATTGCGAAAAAGATTGCAGGGATAAAAGAACAAATAAAAGCGTAATAATTTTTTTCATCATTATATTTTTTGAAGTTTCCTTCTGAAAGAAAATTAAGCGCCATATTTAAAACAGTATGGCGCTTAATCCGTATAAATATTTTATAGATTACTGAGCCAATACCTTAACATCATCAAATTCATAAGTTGTTGTCTTGGTTGGATCGCCCCCGCTGTATTTAAATGCTATATAAACCGTTTGGCCAATAAATGCAGTGAGGTTAATATTTCCAACACTGGTTAAAGTACCATAACCCACAGTTGGTGTTGTAGCTGTTTTGGTCCATACCTGGGTCCAGGTAGAAGTTGATGGAGTATTGCTGCCATTATAGTTTGTTGACACCAGTACTTCTAAAACTGTTGGGCCTGTAGCATAACCGGCTGCTTCCAGAAAAGTAAGTTTTGGTGCAGTAGCTCCTGCTAAACTTATTGAAGGGGTAATGAACCAGCTGGTAACAGTTGATGCTCCGGTACTGAACGCTGATATTTTAGCACATTTGGTAGAACCAAAAACTGCATTCTGATAAGAAATATTACCAGTTTCTCCGATATTTTTCCAGCCGGGTAATGTAAGTATCCCATTATTGGCGCCGATTGATTCAAAATCTTCAAGGAACAAAGTACCCGGAGGTAACGGACAGGCATAAGTATTGTTGAACTCCACATCATTAACATCCCTGATGATGAACTGCTTTGTATTATTAAATACAGTATATATCGCTGTTAATGTACCTCGTCCCTGTGCAACACGTTGTCCGGCAAAATTCGAATAAGCACTTGTACGGATAATAATAGCATCACCCGAACAGTTTTTCAAATCAAGATTTACAGTAGCTTTAAAAGCTGAAGTATCTGAGTAAGTTGCATTCAGGTTGTTAAATGCAAAATTTTCAAGCTGTACCAGAGAACCAATATACTGATCCTGCATATTGGTGTTACTGGTACCACCCAATTGTGCAAGTGTTACAACTGTTGGTACTACCGGGTTATTTAAGGAACCGCCTACTACATATTTGCTGATCAGGCTACTGGGAATACCTTCTATTGAAGGCACACCGGCAACAAATGCTTTTACACCCAGTTCCATTGTCTTGTTATAATCACTTATACAAAGATCCTTACACTTAATAAACACCCTGCGGCCTACAGGATAAGTTCCATATAAACTGTTTGCATCTAACAAAACCTGCAATCCACCGGTTTCATCCTGTATATATAATTGCTTGTATAAATTACCACTCTTATCATCGGCAACCACAATACCCGAAATGATCAGGTCCGATGTAATTACATCATAAGCGCCTGCAGATGTATGTAACGCCTTTAACGCTTTGATAGATATATTGGCAACAATGGCCGGATCGGCTGCTCCCGGAGGATTATCAAAGTTTTTCTTACAGGCACTGAATGTAAAAACCGTTGCAAGCATCAGTACCGCTGTCATTAATTTAAAAATCTTGTTCATAATGTATATTTTAAAAAGTTGATGGTGTTTTATGTATTAAAACCTGATACCTACGCTGGCATAAAAATTTATACCGTATGAATAATATCTTTTATCAGGGAATTTATCTGTATTTTTTTCAGCAAAATCAAAACGTAGCTGCTCATAACCGCCCGATACAATATTCTGGTTGTTCAGTATATTATTTACACCCAGGTTAAATACCAGGAAGGTTCTTTTCTTTAACGTTTTAAATTTCCGGTTCATCAGCCAGCTGTATCCGGCAAATGCATCCAGTGTGTATTGATTGTCCAGTTGGGTCTGGTCCAGTATCTGGTGCCATTGCTCCGAGCCTTCTGCTACACCACTTACGGCAGATGCAGTACGGCGGATAGGATTATAGTTCAGGTACATCTTATCAAAGTAATTGAAGTTTACATTCAAAAACCAGAAATGAGGTGAACGGTAATCGAACCCGATGCTGTACGCCTGCTGTGCAGTAGGTACAAAAAAATCTTTCGAAAATACAGTAACATCTTTATCCAGTACAGCAGCACTGTTATCGGCAGTTACGGTTGCATTCTGGCGGGTATTATAAGTATACTGGCCAAAAGCTGCAGCGGCTGTTAAACTTAAACCTCTGTAAATTTTTGCTTCTGCACCAAACTCTAACCCCATATGTACCTTACCAATATTGCTGATGGCATAGTTTACAAAGTTGCGGTACTCATCATTATAAAAACTTAATACATCAAGCTGATTTTTAAACCTGGTATAATAACCGTTCAGCCTTAATTTTAATTTAGGTGCATTCATCACATAACCGGCTTCGGTTGATAGAATTTCTTCCGACTTCAGGTTTTCCTGCACAAAATCTCTTGTTCTTGGTGCAATAAATGCATTCTCAAAGAACGGTGCTCTTGATGCATAAGAACCATTGGCAAAAATATAATTACGGCCGTCAATCTTATAAGTTAACCCAGCTTTGATTCCTGAATTGTAAAAATTCTGCACAGCAGATTTTCCAAAAGAATTTTCGGGAAACAAGCCGGCCTTTACATTACCATAGCGGAAGAAGCTGGTATAAGAATGTTCGGTTGATACAAAAACATCAATCTTGCGGAATTTAAAAACACCCTGTAACCATACCGAACCTTTTTTAATATTCAGATCATAATTATAACCCACTTTGTCGCCTTCTTTAACAATGCGGTTTGGATTATTCAGATCATTTTGTCCGGCATTGGGATTGGTTGGAAAATCCCTTTCGCCAAACTGGTTTACATCTACATAAAAATCACCGCCCAGCAAATCATTTACCTCTTTGTAATAATGATTCTTTTGCGATTGATAAGTTACACCTGCAGTAAACGTAATATTTTCTGTTACCGATGTATTTAATGTACTGTTGAAATTATACTTAGTGGTATTGATGATCCTTTCTTCAACTATATAACGTGATCTTCTGCCCGCTACATCATTACCCGGAATTCCGTTTGCGTTATGCACCACATCATAAGCACCGTAATTGGTTTGATATAAGGCATCCCAGTTTATCTGGCGCTTGTTTACATCATTTAAAAGCTCCTGCCTTACCTGCTCAGCATAAACCGGGTCAAGCTGGTAGCTTGGCAGGTAACGGTAATAATCGGGCCTTGGGTCAGCAGCATTGTACCAGTCCAGCGCTGTGGTACTACGCTTTCCATAAGTTATAGAAGCCGCAGTTAACAAAGTTGTTTTATCAGAAACTTTCCAGTCGTGTGTTAAGATACCAATAGGTTGAAAAGATTTAGCAACGCTGGCATTTCTTTTTTTCCCGTTCTGGTATCCCCAAAACGGATTGTAGTAATTATCATTCGCTATATCAACCATCTCCTGTACCGAAGCTCCCTGCCGGCCGTTTTTGGTAGGCGTGGCAAATGCTGAAAACGATAACAGGTGTCTGTCATTAAACCGTTTATCAACGGCAGCAAAAAAAGACCATCCGTCATAAAAAGTTCCATCGGTATAGCCTTCCTCGGCCCAGCGGCGTGAACCTGAAAAACTGAATGCCCAGCCTTTATTATTCAACCCGGTTGAATGCGTAAGCATGATACGGTTTGAATAGTTACGGTTTGATGCAGCATAATTGATACTGGTTTGCTTACGCTGGTGAGAGGCACGGGTATCAAAATTGGTTAGTCCGCCCAGGTCGCCAAAAGCAAAAGATGAAGAACGTAAACCTAGGGTTGATTCCCGGTTACGCAGTACATCATTTAGTCCGCCCCACTGGCCATAAGGCGTAAAACCATTATCCAGGTTTTCCATGGGAGCGCCGTTGATATAGGTGTTAAACTGATCGGCATCATAACCTCTTATACGAAAACGTACAGCACTGAATTTAAAAGTTGCTGCGTTTAAGAAAGGGTCACGTCCGGCACCTAACTGCGAAGAAATATTTTGTGAACCCACATCACCCTCATCGCTTTCGTCAAGCGAAATCACCGGAATATTATCCTGCAAGTTTTCCCTGAGCGTTTCAATGATCGTTGTATCAGGATTAAGCGGGGGTTGTGTTGGCTTAACTTCCTGCGAAAAAACAGTTGGTAAAAAACTGCCCGAAAGAAAAGCCAGCAACAAGCAATGTTTAATTTTTGGCATCATAAATTTTTTGTTAAAAAAGACAGCAAATGTATTGTTTTCTCAGGATTTTAAATACAATTATTCAGCGTTAACATATTAATCATATAAAAATGCTGTTTATATAAAACAGTAAGATACCTTTGGCCATTATTTTTATAAAATTATGAATAGATTCCTTCTTACGGCTGCTATTGCCTTCTTTTCGTTTTCAACAGTTTACGCACAAAAAGCTAATTACCACCCGGCTTTGATTGGTTTTTATAACCTCGAAAACTTTTACGATACCGTTAATAACCCAATTGTAGATGACGAGGAGTTTTTGCCCAACAGTGAAAGGCATTATAATTCGCATATATTTTTAGATAAGGTTGACAGGCTTACGTCAGTTATTGCCCAGTTGGGTACCGATGTTAACCCCGATGGACTCGCCTTACTGGGTGTTGCCGAAATTGAAAATGATACAGTGCTTACAGCTTTAATAAAACACAAAACTTTAAAAAGCCGTGACCTGAAATTTGTTCATTATGACTCGCCGGACAGAAGGGGGATAGATGTTGGGCTGTTGTATAATCCCAAGTATTTTACACCCTTATACAGCGAACCACTTTTTGTACAACTTCCGGGAGGATCGAAAGACGCTTATTACACCCGTGATATATTATATGTAAAAGGTATTATGGATGGCGATACCATTCATGTAATGGTTGGCCATTGGCCCTCACGTTCGGGTGGCGAAGAGCGTTCGATGCCTGCACGGGCAGCAGCTGCTGCTGTGGTTAAAGGCGTTGTTGATTCTTTAATGGCCATTAACCTGCAAACCAAAGTGGTTATCATGGGCGATTTAAATGATGACCCCATAAGCCCAAGCCTGACAAAAATTTTGGATGCCAAAGGATCTACCAAGGGTTTAAAAGATGGCGGATTGTATAACCCCTGGTTCGATTTTTATAAAAGAGGAATTGGTACCATTGCTTACCAGGACGCCTGGGGATTATTTGACCAGGTTGTTATTTCAAAAGGATGGCTGGATAAAGAGCAGTCGGGGTACTTTTTTTACAAAGCAAATATTTTTAATAAAGAGTTTTTAATACAGCAAACAGGCAGGTACAAAGGTTATCCTAAAAGAACCTGGGATGGAACCACGTATAATTATGGATACAGCGATCACTTACCGGTATTTGTAACCATGCTTAAAAAAGTAAATTAATTTTTTGATCAGGAAGATTTTTTCAGGTTACAATTACAACCTGGTCCTCTGGTAAAAGCGGCAAATTTTTAAACCGGAGAATAATATTTCCGGTTGTTACCACATCTTTCTGGCAATAGGTAACAATACGTTCCAGGTTTTTCTCTTTCCAGTACACATCGCCAACCATACTGCCGTCAATATCATCTTTAGGCGATGGAACATGCAATGCAGCAGCTAAAAGTTTTAAAGAAGTATAATGCTTGTAATCGCCAAAGCGCCAGTACTGAAAAGTATCAATCATATTGGTTTCCCAGGGTTTCATATTCTGAAAATCAAGAAAGGGTGGAATCGCCAGGCCATTGATGATTAAGCGCCGGCAAATGAAAGGTATATCAAACTCTTTAATGTTGTGCCCCGTAAAGCTCCAGCGGTTATTATCAGTTTCCTTGGTTTGCAGAGCGGCAATAAAATCCTGCAGCAGTATTTTTTCATCATCGCCGTAAAAAGATTTTAATCTTAATTGAAAAGACTTTCCTTCTTTTTTAAAATAACCTACACTAATGCAGATCACTTTGGCAAACTCGGCCATTACACCCGCACGCTGCGGATAAAATTCGGCTGCCGTTATATCTTCGGGTAATTGCCGCTGTACTTTTTCCTGCCACAGCATCTGCCAGTCTTCCGTCAATTCTTCAAAGCTTGATTTTTCAGATACGGTTTCAATATCTATCAACAGCAGGTTTTCTAATCGAATGTTTTGCATAGTGTTTGATTATGAAAACAAAATACAAAGCATCTCTTAAAAAAACAAGTATGGTAAAGAGTTGATAGATGATCTCTTTAAAAAGTAATTCCCACAAAAACCTGTATACTCTGGCTCTTCCAGCTTTGGCGGTTATCTATTCCATTCAAATCGGTTAACCCCAATTTATACCTGGCACCAAGGTTTACTACTGGTATCTGTATCCATAACCCACCAATGGCAGCCCACTCGCCGTTTTTATAAAGATTACCGCCGCTTTTCAGGCTGTCAACTGTTTGTTTTAACAGGCCGCCGTACGCAGGGCCAATCTGCAGCTTTACCCTTTTACTCTGCCCCACATTTATATTCAGCAATACAGGCACTTCCAGGTAATTCAGTTTCGATTTTTTCTGGCTGCCGTCTCTGAAAAGATCATCATAAATATCATTAGGATCATCGCTGAACTCAGAGGAAGTTTGTACAAAGTTTACTTCGGGCTGAATACCAAAGCGGTTGCTGAAATTAAATTGCAGAAATACACCCGCCTGAAAATTATAATTAAACCCCGCTTTATACGATTGGCCGCTTATCTTATTAATGTTTACACCGCCCTTGGCGCCAAAGCGGAAAAAATTTTCATGGTCGCCATTTAATTTATTGCGTTGGGCAAACGAACCGGTGCCGATTACAAGAAGAATAACAGTCAGTAATTTCTGCATGATTTTGTTTTTATGAATGGATATTATGTATTTGCCAAGATTATGCCAAATAAAGATACAGCTGTACACATATATATAAACAACGTATCTGCACAAAAAATTGTGCAGACTCATTCAAATTATAATCAAACAAAACTAAATGCAGATATTACTATCTCTGGTAGCCGGTACTCATAAAATAAAAAACCCCGTCCTTTTCAGAACGGGGTTGCAGTATAAACTCAGATAGAAAATTATTCTTCTACTTTGATCTTACCTTTTTGTTTAGCTATTACTTCTTCTGCAATATTATTTGGTGCAGGATTGTAATGACTGAACTCCATGGTTGAAGTGGCACGGCCGCTCGATAATGAACGCAATTGCGTTACATAACCAAACATTTCACTCAATGGTACTTTGGCTTTAATAACCTGTACACCATGCTTGCTGTCCATACCTTCAAGCATACCACGCCTGCGGTTTAAATCTCCCGTTACATCACCCATGTACTGGTCTGGTGTTAATACTTCCACTTTCATGATTGGTTCCAGTAAAACAGGTTTCGCTTTACGGCCGGCTTCACGGTACCCTTGTTTTGCACAAAGTTCAAAACTCATGGCATCACTATCCACCTGGTGAAAACTACCATCACTTACACTCACTTTCATACTTTCCATCGGATAACCGGCAAGTACACCGGTTGTCATCGCTGTTTCAAAACCTTTTTGAATGGCAGGTACAAATTCCTTTGGAATACTGCCACCAAACAGTTTATTTTCAAACTGGAAGTTTGATTTTCCTTCTTTCAAAAACTCTTCGTCAGCAGGCCCTATCTCAAAAATAATATCGGCAAACTTACCACGGCCACCCGTTTGCTTTTTCAAAGTTTCACGATGCTGAACTGTATTATGGAATGCTTCTTTATAAGCAACCTGTGGAGCTCCCTGGTTAATTTCAACTTTAAATTCACGTTTCATCCTGTCAATAATGATCTCCAGGTGCAACTCACCCATACCGCTTAAAATGGTCTGGCCCGTTTCTTCGTCGGTCTTAACCCTTAATGTAGGATCTTCTTCAACCAACTTGGCAATCGCCATACCCATCTTATCAACGTCGGCCTGTGTTTTTGGTTCAACCGCAACACTGATTACCGGCTCAGGGAAAGTCATGGCTTCCAGAACAATCGGATGATCTTCGTTACAAAGAGTATCTCCTGTTTTAATATCCTTAAATCCTACAGCTGCACCAATATCACCGGCCTCAATATAATCAACCGGGTTTTGTTTATTGGCATGCATCTGCATGATACGGCTGATACGCTCTTTCTTACCGGTACGGGTATTCAGTACATAACTGCCCGAATCTAAACGGCCGCTATATGCCCGGAAAAACGCAAGACGTCCCACAAATGGATCGGTCATGATTTTAAATGCCAAAGCACTGAATGGTTCTTTTGGATCTGCATGACGCAGTAATTCTTCACCCGTATCAGGATTGGTTCCTTTAACCGCTTCAATATCCAAAGGACCAGGCAGGTAACGCACAATAGCATCCAATGCGGTTTGTACACCTTTATTTTTAAAAGATGAACCACACATCATCGGGATGATAGAAATATCAATCGTTGCCTTACGGATAGCTTCATGAATTTCGTCTTCAGTGATCGTATTAGGATCATCAAAGAATTTCTCCAGCAGGTTATCATCATAATCAGCAACTGCTTCAATCAAATGTTGTCTCCATTCGTTCACTTCTTCAACCATATCTTCCGGAATAGGTACTTCGTTAAAAGTCATACCCTGTCCGGCTTCATCCCAAACCATTCCCTTCATGGTAATCAGATCTACCACACCTTTAAAGTTATCTTCAGCACCAATCGGTAATTGCAAAGGCACAGCCTTAGCGCCCAGCATTTCTTTAATTTGTTTTACAACATTTAAGAAATCGGCACCACTACGGTCCATTTTATTTACAAAACCAATACGGGGTACTTTGTAACGGTTGGCCTGGCGCCAAACAGTTTCACTCTGAGGTTCTACACCGGATACAGCGCAGAACAAAGCTAATAAACCATCCAGTACACGTAAAGAACGTTCTACCTCTACGGTAAAATCCACGTGGCCCGGCGTATCAATAATGTTGAATTTGTATTGCTTGGTATCGGCTGTTTTTTGGTTTTGTACCATGGGGAAGTTCCAAAAACAAGTAGTAGCAGCACTGGTAATAGTGATACCTCTTTCCTGTTCCTGTGCCATCCAGTCCATGGTAGCGGCACCATCATGCACCTCACCAATTTTATGATTTACACCGGTATAATATAATATACGCTCGGTGGTGGTGGTTTTACCGGCATCAATATGAGCGGCAATTCCAAAATTTCGTTGATAACGTAAATCTGCCATTTTTCTGTTTTTATTGTTTTTAATTTTATGAGCCCCGCCGCCGGATATCAATTAAGCTTCATTGGCGTCGCACGCTTGTACTGTATTTCTTTATTGATCTTGTTATGCCTTTTTTAAAGCATACCCCTGGTAAAAAGTCCGTTTGTAAGCGAACCGGGGTTAATATGTATTATAAAACTCTCATAGTATGCTAAATAAGTACAGCTCCACCCAAATACTGCTGCAGCTTTTAGCGCCGCAAATGTACATCGTTTTTCTCAAAAAACATGAGCTTTATCAATAAAATCAAACAGTAATGCCCGGGTAGATACCCAGGCACTAACTTTACCTAAACCACTGAAGAAGACGTTATACTATCTTTTAATAACTTTTATTGATTCACTAACCCAGCCCTTGCCTTCAATCCGTACATAATACATTCCGTTTGACAGTGATATGCCATTTAATGCTATCCGGTTAGTTCCTTTAAGAATATTAACCGCCTGTGCCATTATTTTACGGCCATGCATATCGTAAAGCATTAACGAAGAAGTTCCCCTGGCCTCGTTTGTAGTAAATACTACCGTAGTGCTTGATGTAAACAGGCTGGGCACTACATCAAGTTTTTCATTTTTTGTACAGTTGGTCTTAACAGATTGCGTTTCACTGTAACGAAACCTGCCATCATTATCGGTTATTTTCAACCTGTAAAAGCCGGTATTATTTACCTGTGCAATTTTAACCGATTGAGACCCCGAGCTGCTGCCGTTAAAGTTTATCTTAAGAGCACTGCTGAAAGAGATTCCGTCATCGCTTTTTTCAACTTCGGTATAATCTCCATTTATCTGATTATCAAAATTCCATTGTAACACAACATCACAACTGCTGGCCTTTACAGTAAAACCACTTATGGTAATAGGCAATGTTGTACCATTATTGACTAAAATATGTAAGGTGGCATTGGCACAGGCCATAACAGTACCGTCATCGCAGGTAGTATATGGAAAATCAACCGGACCATAAAAATCGGGTTCAGGTACAAAATCAAAACTACCATCGTTATTTAAGGTTAAAATACCTACGCCCGGCACATTCGTTACCTGGGCAGTAACTGTTTGTATATTACCTTCAGGATCGGTATCGTTGATTTTTACATCACCATTAACCTGTACACCCTGTTGGGTAAATACATAATCATCTGCCGCTGTTGTAATATTGGGTACAGTAGCAGCCAGTACAGTAATTATTTGGCGGGCCATCACACATTGTACCGGGCTTCCATCATCACATACCTGGTAGGTAAGTGTGTCTTTACCCGTAAACCCGGGATCAGGTGTATAAGTAATATTGCCGTTAGCCGGGTTCACTGAAGTTGAACCATTAGCCGAATTAACTGTTACCAGCACACTTGCAGCATTTAAACTACAACCCACATTGGAGCATTTGTCGTTTGAAAGTGTATATAATATTACTGGTACACCTTCCATTGTCATAGCAATATCCGTATTGGCTACCGGAGGATTAACATTACTGTTTACATCCAAAACTGTAATTTTTAGTTCAGTTGTTGCACATGGGGCAATCTCACCGGGGATGCATACAGGAACCTGGTAATAAAATACACCGGGAGTGGTACTGGTAAAACTATAAGTTCCATCCGGGTTCATATTTATTGATCCCCCTGCAGGATTTCCTCCTTCAGGAACCGGTGTGCCATAGGTAGTACCTGCCGGTACAATATCATTTGTGTTTACATCACCCGGCACGGCAATATTTACCCAGGTTGCATTTACATCCGGATTAAGTCTTACACCACAATTATCAAAACCATATAAGTAGGATTTTCCTAAACCATTATTTCCTGATGTGAAGCTGAAAAGTGTTCCAAAGGTTGCTCCTAAATTAAATATGCCCGTACTAAAATCCAGGGCTGCACCTGGTGCACCAATCAAAGCTCTTACACCTTGCATTGGTCCACGTACATGCCTGGCACCTGCCACACTATAGCCTAACAGGCTTCCGGCATTTATACCAAAAGGAAAATCTGTATCGTTTTGCAATGTCCAGAAAGGAGTGGCATTATAAGTACCATCGGCCTTGCCCAGAAAAATATTTACAGCACCGCCAACCGCATCGGTATTTATAAGGCCCACTCCTGTGGATAATGGTTCTCCAACTATAATATCATTTAATCCATCGCAGTTTACATCAAGCATATTATCTATTGATGCACCAAATAAAGCTGATACATCAAGGTTTTGGCCAACTAAAATGGATAACAGGGAAGTACCTCTGGGAGACAATAAAGTCTGATCTGGTATTTGTGCCGAGCCCGGACTTGCTTTACTTGGAAAAACACATACTGACCCGGTTTTTAAACGCAGGCCGCCAACAATATTACTAAGCAGGTTACCGGCAGGCGCTCCAATCACTACACTTCCGTTTCGGATACCGTTGGCATTCCGGGTACCCCTTACCGAGTAACCAAATAAATTTGCAATGGTATTTATTAAGGAAGGAGTTGCTGATAATTTAGTACCTACAGTTGTGTTGACCCCGGTTGAAGTATTGTTGCCATAATATACATAAGCACTACCGCCAAGTAGATCAGGAAATGTAAGTGAAATTCCGGCAGGAGCACCAACAACTACATCAGGATACCCGTCCTGGTTATAATCTCCAAGACCATCTACACTAAATCCAAAAAGTAACCCATTTGTTATAAGCGGTATGCCTAAAAGGCCGGCTGTTGGTGCTGTTAACCTAACAGGTGTATTTGTTGCAAGATTTGTTGAATAATAAACTACTGCAGTACCCGTACTCACCGGCAGCAATGGTAAAAGGCCAGGAGAAGCATAGCCCGGAGAACCCACAATTACTTCGCCGAGTCCATCTCCGTTCATATCTTCGGTAGCACTTACCGAGAAACCAAATAAAGCATTTACAGATACATTAGCGGTTAACACACCAAAAACTCCATTACTGAAAAAACTGCTTCCATTTAAGTAAACCGATAACAATGGTGCAGGGTTGCCTGCTGCAGATAAATCTTCGCCCCTGAAAACATACACTTTACCAGCCGTAACATTTGCTGTTGATGGTATACCACTTACATTAGCTGTATACGATTCTCCGGGAGCTCCAACAATAATATCATTTCGTCCATCACCCGATACATTTCCTCCGGCAACGCTAAAACCAAATAAGGCATTGGTAATGGCTGTTGTAGCACGTAAAACTTTATCTGGTGTTGTTGATGTTCCCGTTGGTGACCCAAAATAAACAAATACGGCACCTGCTCCTACAACAGTTGTCGGTCCTGCAATAATATCAATAGCTCCAGGAGCACCAATTGCTATATCATCATACCCATCGCCATTGATATCTCCAAGGCCTGCTACATTATATCCATACAATGCATCTATTTGTAATTGCAGGTTTGTCAGTAGTCCGGGAAGAACTCCATCTGCAGAAGTAGTCCATTCTGCTGAGTGGGTTAAAGGGTCTACAGTTACCGGGTAAACAGCATCAGCATCATCAACTACAAGTACTAATTCATTATTATTTCTCAGTTCCATAAAAGCCGGTAATATCCGTTGCTTTGCATCCCATACTTTCAGATCATCATACTTTAAAATAACTTCCTTTGTTTCCTTATTTGATAAAACCAAGGTTTTACCATTGCTGACAGAAGGAATTAAATCACCAGTTACTTTTAAATGAACCTGTAATTTTTCCTGCCCTTCGGGTTTTGAATTTATAATAAAGTTTTGCCTCAAACCCGCTTCATTATTTAAATATTCAATCTCAAACCCTTCGTATTTAAACAGTAAATGATTTTTATTAAAACTGATCTTGGGTTTAAGAGCCGAAACAGGAACCGTACCTGGTTTGTTTATCTTTATTAACTCGAGTGAAGAGTTCCATAAGTTACCGCTGTTTGCGTTAAACTGCAAAGGATGTATGGTAACCTTGGTTCCAATAGTGGCAAAGCCAATTTTTTGACTTCGGTTAGCCGCTGCATATTGATCATCAAAATTGCGAAAGAAATACTCTGAGGCAGCAATATATTGCTGAGCCATAGCTTTCCAATCAGAACTGACATGCATAGCTGTGTTCTTTATATTGGAATTTTCGTTTAACCTGAGATCGGCATAAGTAGCTGCAGGTTGATGTGTAATTTGGGAAAAACTAAACAATTGAATTGCATACAATAATTGAATAGTGAGTAAAGTCTTTTTCATAAGGATGGGTTTTAGGTTATGAATATTATTTTACTTTTTAAAAAAGAAAAATAATTTCAAATACAAAACTATAATGCCCAACAACAGAAAAAATCCCCTAAAGACTTAAACTAATCCCCCATACAATCAAACTTGCAGAAATGTTTTTTATCGATTAGCATACTATACTATTAAGTTCATTTGCTTTAATTACTTTATAATCAATGCCTTCTTTTAACTATTTGATTTCACTTGTGCCATATAGTGAGTAGTGTAGGATAATCTCTACATTATTAACCCTATATTTCTACATTAGAAATTATTTACAAACGTTTTTTTTTATTATGTTGCACTTGTTTAGAACCCAAGCCCAAACTATGAAAGTTAGTAACCCTGCCTTTAATACCAATATGCCCTGCAATTATATTGAGGACATTTCTGAATATTTAAAATCTCCAGTAAAAAACAATACTATACAGGTACCCGAATCATTCGGCACAGGATTTATTACAAATCTTTTTCTGGAAAAAGGCTTTTTTGTACGTTATTTCCATTTTACACCAAAGCAGGATTTTGTTTTTAAATGGGCATCTGAACCCGCTGACAGTGAATCTATATTCAAATTGATCACTTATTTAGAGGATATTAATAATACCGAAGTAGTAACCTCAAATAAAAATACACATGCTTATGAAACAGAAAACTCAACAATATTATACTCAACTGAATTTTTAAGAAGCGGGGTTATTCCAAAAGGCACTTTAGTTAACCGGATGATATTCTTCTTTACTAAAAGCTGGCTGGAAGAAAATTTTAGCGAAGCCTCTGAAAGAATATTTGAAATAGTATGTGAACTGGTAAAAAAACACAAGCCTACTTTTATTTCAGAAAAAATGAATAAAAGCCAGTTATTGCTGGCGCATGAACTGGCAGCAGAATTGAATAAGGATAACTTTCCGCTTATTCATATAAAAACCAAAGGCCTGATGATGTTAAACAGTTTTCTTGATAAACTGGTTTCAGAAAACCCTGGCGACGTTATAGTAAATCAAACTTTGTATTACACACAAATAAAAAAAATAGCATCCCGGCTGAATGATTATTTAGATAAACCAATGCCAAATATTGAAGAGCTTGCAGCTGAATTTAATCTGAGTAAAGGTACTTTGCAAAGGCATTTCAAAATTGTATATGGCAAAGCAATTTATACTTATTACCTGGAAAAAAAGCTGGCTTTAGGTAAAGCATTGATTATTGCAAAAGAGAAAACAATTTCAGAAATTGCCTACTCATTAGGTTATAATAAGATAAACAGTTTTTCAAAAGCATTTAAAAAACACTATGGTATTTTACCTAAAGATTTAAATTACCGGCAGGCAAGTTGATTTTTTAAAACCCTATGATATGTAAAAAGCCCTTTCAAATATTTGAAAGGGCTTTTTTTGTTATAGTCTATGCTAAAAAATTATATTCTGAAGTGAGCAAAAGCTTTATTGGCTTCGGCCATACGGTGTGTATCTTCCTTCTTCTTAAATGAAGCTCCCTCACCTTTGCTGGCTGCAACAATTTCATTTGCTAATTTATCGGCCATACTGCGTCCGTTACGCTCACGGCTGTATTTAATCATCCACTTAATGCTCAAGGAAACCTTCCTGTCCTGGCGAACCTCAGCAGGAATCTGGAAAGTAGCGCCACCAATACGGCGGCTACGTACTTCAACACCTGGTGTAATGTTTGTTAAAGCTTTTTTCCAAACCTCATATCCATCTTCACCTGTTTGCTTGGCTACTTTATCTAAAGCATCGTAAAAAATAATGTATGCACCGCTTTTTTTACCGGCCCACATCAGGTTGTTTACAAAACGGGTAACCAGCTTATCGTTAAATTTAGGATCTGGTGCTAAAGGTATTTTTTTCGGTTGTGTCTTCCTCATTGTTGTTTTTTTACCCCCTCCGCCCCCAAAAAAGGGAATTGATCGAGGAGAAGATTATGTTTTATTTTTTAGCTCTTTTGGTTCCGTACTTACTGCGGCTTTGTTTGCGGTCTTTTACACCGGCTGTATCAAGGCTACCACGTACAATATGGTAACGTACGCCTGGCAAATCTTTTACCCTTCCACCACGGATAAGCACAATACTGTGCTCCTGCAGGTTATGTCCTTCGCCTGGTATATAGGCAATAACTTCAATCTTATTGGTTAAACGTACTTTAGCAACCTTACGTAAAGCTGAGTTTGGCTTCTTAGGCGTAGTTGTATATACTCTGGTACATACACCACGGCGCTGCGGACAACTGTCCAAAGCCCTTGATTTGCTTTTCGCTTTGATTACTTCTCTTCCTTTTCTTACTAATTGTTGTATTGTAGGCATTTTATCCTTTTATTTTTCGGACGGCAAAGGTAGGATTTACAATTTGATTTGAGAAACTAAAAATCAAAAAAAATCAATTTTTATTCACATTAAATTAAAAAACCACCTTTGAGGGCGGTTTTAAGTAGTATAAGGCTCTTTTTAAAGTTATATTTTCTGCATCCAACCATAGGTATCCGGAACCTGACCATATCGAATTGCTCTCAGGCGGGTTTTCACCGCAGGTGCTGTTTTCCAGCTATCTACGTCAAATTCCATCTTATAATCCTTGTACGCAAGCTCTTTTATCATAGAAATGGTAGCCGCTGTACCGGTTCCAAATACCTCATGTAACTGGCCGCTTTTATGAGCCTCTATCACTTCATCTATATTTAAACGGCGCTCTTCCACTTCAAGTCCCATTTCTTTTAAAATAGTTATTACACTATCCCTGGTTATGCCTGCCAATATGGTACCCGTTTCAAGCCCCGGTGTAATGGCTTTATTGCCAATAATAAAAAATACATTCATAGTCCCGCATTCCTGAACATATTTATGTTCAAAGGCGTCGGTCCATAAAACCTGGTCGTAGCCTTTCTTTTTAGCCTGTGCTGTTGCATACATGGCTGCACCGTAATTACCCGCAGCTTTTGCATATCCAACACCTCCCGGCACGGCCCTTACATATTGTTCTTCTACATAAATACGCATAGGAGCTGTATAATAGGGCCCCGATGGACTAAGAATAATCATAAATTTATACTTATCACTGGGCTTTACACCAATCATATAGTCGGAGCTGAACATAAAAGGCCGGATATATAAAGCATGGTTTTCCTGCTGCGGTATCCAGTTTTTATCCAGTTCTATCAGCATGCGAAGGCCTTCCATAAAAATATCTTCAGGAACTGGTGGCATTTGCATACGCTCAGCTGAAATATTGAAACGTTTGAAATTTTCCAGGGGACGAAAAACAAAAGCTTCTCCATTAGCATTTTTATAAGCTTTTACACCTTCAAAAATAGACTGCCCATAGTGTATTGCTGCAATTGAAGGGTCAAGTAATAAGGGTTGATAAGGTTTAATTTCAGCGGTTTTCCATTCTCCATCTTCGTAATCCACTTCAAGCATATGGTCTGTAAAATATTTCCCAAAAGGTATATTTTCGAGGTTAATGTCTTTTAGTTTACTTCGTTCTACTTTCGTAATATTAATGTTTTCGGCTGCAATCATAATCGTTAATTTTACGACAAAGAAACGAAAAAAACAAGAGTTTAAATTACCTTTTAATGAGTTTAGATAAGATTCAACTGCATTCAACTGTATTACAAAGTTTATATAACAAATCTTTATATGACCTTAACAGTAATAACCCACAAACTAATACAGCAAAGCCGGCTGCTATTTCTTTTTTAGGTGATAATTTAAAGAATATTGCAATTCTGATCAGTTCAACCGAAGCTATTTATTTACCTGATGAAGAATTAAATTTTTTGCTGGGCATCTTAACAGCATGCAAATTGAGTATGGCTGATGTTGCATTGATAAATATTGAAAAAAATCCAGCTCTTTCTTTCAAAGATGTTACTGAGCAGTTTAAATCGGAAAAAGTATTTTTATTTGGTTTAGAGCCTGGCAGTTTGGGTTTACCCTTAGAGTTTCCGCATTATCAGATACAGCATTTTAATAACCAGGTTTATTTATCATCAGTTACCCTATCTGATTTACAGCAAGACAAAGCAGAAAAAATGAAACTGTGGAACTGTTTAAAAAAGATATTTTCAATTTGATTATCAATACTTATGGATACTCTTATTTTCGCTACCAACAATCAAAACAAAGTAAATGAAGTACGTGCAGTACTGGGAGATATTTTTAACCTCATTACTTTAAAGGAAGCTGGTATTGATATAGATATTCCGGAGCCACACGATACGCTTGAGGCCAATGCAACCGAAAAGTCGAAAACTATTTTTACCCTCACAAACAAGAATTGTTTTAGTGAAGATACCGGGCTGGAAGTAGATGCATTGAATGGTGAGCCCGGCGTAAAGAGCGCCAGGTATGCCGGTGAAGAAAGAAGTTTTGATGATAATATTGATAAGCTTTTAGCTAATCTTTCAGCTATCCAAAACAAAACAGCAAGATTTAGAACTGTTATATCATTGATACTGGATGGCAGGGAATATTTTTTTGAAGGTATTTGCCCGGGAAAGATAATACCCGAAAGAAAGGGGAAAAACGGTTTTGGTTACGACCCGGTTTTTGTACCTGATGGAAGTGATAAGACTTTTGCAGAAATGAATATGGAAGAAAAAAACAAATTCAGCCACCGCAAAAAAGCAATGCAGAAGCTGATTGATTTTTTAAATAAATAAAATGGCAAGAATTAAACTTGAAATACCGGAAAAACTAATTGCATCATTTCAAATACCGGTGCGTATTGCCGATATCAACTACGGTAATCATGTAGGTAATGATGCTTTTGTAAGCATAATACATGAAGCCCGGATGCAGTGGTTAAATCAATATGGCTATACAGAACTGAAGATTGAAGGTATTGGTTTAATAATGAGCGATCTGGCAATAGAATTTAAAAATGAATCTTTTTACGGAGATATAATTGAAGTAAAAATAGGAGTTGCCGAAACTGCAAGGGTTAGTTTTGAATTATACTACCAGTTATTTGCATTACGTAAAAACGAAAACATATTACTGGCTAATGCTAAAACCGGTATGGTTTGTTATGATTATACTGCTAAAAAAGTAGCCGGTATACCTGAAAAATTAAAAGTGATTTTAGAGAGTAGATAGTCTTCATTCTTCATTCCATATCCGCCAGTTCTCCTCTGCCTGAATGATAAGCATTTCATATCCATTACAAATTACAGCTCCATACTTTTCTCCTTTTTGAAGAAATAATGTTTTGGCAGGTTTATAAACAAGGTCGTATAAATAATGCTCAGCGGTTAGTAAAACATAAGGGATATCAGGGCAGGTATCTTCATCCGGCGACATGCCAAGCGGTGTACAGTTAACCAGAATTTTATACTCATCAATTATTGACGGAGTAATTTGTTTGTATTGAATGAAGTTAACTTTATCGTTTTCATTTCTTGATACGACCAGAAAATCAATCCCAAGTTTTTTAAGCACATACTGAACCGCTTTTGAAGCTCCGCCTGTGCCTAAAACTAAAGCTTTTTTGTGCCCGGGTTGCAGTTGTTTAATAAAGGATTTTTCAAAACCGATAATATCTGTATTAAATCCTTTCAATTGATTTCCACTTATTCTGATACAATTTGTAGCTCCAATTTCAACAACCTCACCAGATACTTCAGTCAAATAAAATAATACTTTTTCCTTATACGGAATGGTTACACTCAAGCCTTTCAGTAAAGGATTTGATTTTAAAAGTTCGGGGAACTCTTCAATAGATTTTAACGGGAATGAATAATAAGCAGCATCAGTTATTCCTTCTCTGTGTATCTTCTCAGTAAAATACTGTTCGGAAAAAGAATGTGTTAAAGGAAAACCGATAATGCCATAGATAGTCATTATACAGTTTCTTTATTCAGGTATAAGTTAAAGGTATCGCCACGAAGGCCAATACGCATGGCTTCTAATGGTATTACTTCGTTAGGTGCAATATTACCAAGGTTTACATTACAGCCAATAAGTTCTAAAAAGTAAAGCTGCTGCGCTTTTTGCGGTGCTTCCCAAATAATTTTTTCCTCAGGTATTTGCGTTAATATTTCCTGTACCAACCCTTCTCTTACTTCACCGCTGCCTCTATAGATACCTACATTACCGGCTTCACGGGCTTCAGCAATTACGTAAGTTGAACCTGCTTCAAGCTCGGCCCTCATCAACTCAATCCATTTGTAAGGCGGTATAATATGAGCAGCATCTTTACTACCTACTTCGCTTAATACAACGCCATGTTTGGCCAGTTTTTCAATATAGCCGCATTTTTCGGAATGTGGTATTTCAATTGAACCGTCGCTTACTTCCATAAAACCAACGCTAAATTCTTTACAAACATTAATATAGTCTTCAAACTGATTACGTATCAAAAAAGCCTCAAACAAAGTACCTCCAAAATAAATAGGCATATTAAAGGAACGGTAAACTTCCAGCTTTTCTTTTAAGTTAGGAGTAACATATGAAGTTCCAAATCCAAGCTTTACCACATCCACATGCGGATGAGTGGCATTCATAAAGTTTCTGGCTTCTTCAACACTCAATCCTTTATCCATTACCATAGTAAGGCCATGGTTACGGGGTTTAATATTACGTTCGGGTATTTGAGAAAGGTTAAAATTCATCTTGATTATTTTAAGGATTGCAAAGATAACAGATGCATATTAAACTTGATTTTGAAATAATCATGTCATGGATATATCAGAGAGAGTTACGTCTTTTATACCTTGCTATTACATCCACTACTTGCTGCACCTGTAATAAGGCAGGATTAATCTGGATAAATTTTTTAACCAACTTTGAATTTTTTGCCATGCCTGTTTCTAAATGCAGCAAGGCTTCTTTTGCCCTGCCCATGGCGTACAAAACAGCACTTTTATAAAAAATAAAAATAGGCTTTCCATCGGTTTGTTCAAACGCAAAACCTGCATACTCCAGGGCTTCTTCCAGCATTTCGGCTTTATAGAGGCAATTCAATAATTCTGTCCACCCATTAATATTTTTAGGGCGTACCCGCACAACATTTCCAAAATATGTAATCGCATCATCTAATTTATTCAACTCTACGAAACATTGTCCCATAGCCAGGTTGTACTCGGGTTGCATCCTGTGAATACGCATGGCAGTTTCCAGCTTTTTTATAGCAGCCTCCCAATTCCCTTCATTCATGTAAGTACAGGCTATCTTATAGTTCAATTGGCTATCATCACTATTTAAGTGTGTTGCTTTTTTATAGTTGAATCTTGCCTGGGCATAGTTTTCCATCTTATCATAACAGTGTCCTATGGCTTCATAAATAACATCTTCGGGCCTGGCTAATTCAAGCACTTTTTCCAGTACTTCTACAGCATCTTTATACCGCCGGAGCCGGATAAAAGCATCTCCCATGTTGCGAAGTGCGTAGTCAAACTTTTCATCAATGGCAATGGCATACTGGTATGCATCAATGGCTTTTTCGTACAATTTCAAACCCTGGTAAGCTGCTGCCAGGTTAAACCAGGCCAGTTCATTAAAAGGAAAATCTTCAATTATTTTTTGGTGTAACCGGATCCCTTCTTCATTCCTGCCGGTAAAATCGGTCCAGAAGCATATCTTATACAAAGCCTCTTCGTTATTAGGCTCCTGTTCAAGTATCATTTTAAGGCAATCGAAAACCTTATCAAAATTCTCGTAATCATCATATACATCACATAATTCAAATAACAGATCAAGTTCTTCTTCCCCATCAAAATTCTCAATAGCCGCTTCCAACACAGTAGCAGCCTTTTCCTGCATATCCAAAGCCAGATAAGCATCTGTTTTTAATATGTAAAGATTGGTATCTCTGCTGTCGAGTAATTCAGCCTGGTCTAAGATATACAAGGCTTCTTTATAGTGCCGTAATGCAATCAGTATATCCGCTTTTTTTAATAATAACATGGCAGAATAAGGATATTGCTCAGTACCATATTCTGCAGCTTCCAATGCTGTTGTCAACTGCTCATTTTCATCATAATAATCAATAATACGTTCAAAGGAATCTTCTTCAATAAAGGAGTTGGGTTTACCAGTTTTGAGATTATCAAATTGTTGGAGTAATTCTTTTAATTCTTCTCTATCCTGACGGTAAGGAAATTTACTCATTGGCTGTAGGTTATTGTAAATTAGGAAGTTTTGAAGAAAAAATCAACTTTTAGTAACTTTTTTTAAACATTAGCGTTAAAAGAATGTAAAAAGAATTGATGAATGGTATGGAATTAACGAAATTAATTCAATATATTTGTCTCAATTAAACTTAAATCAATGATAAAAAAGTCTAAAATGATGCTGGTTGTGATTATGCTTAGTGGCATAGCATTCAGTGCATTGGCTGATAAAGGCATTGGTAAAAAAAGTAAAGCAAAGGTTAATCTCAATATTAATACAAATAGCTCTTTGCGTAATTCTATCTCCCTTAATTTAAAGACCGGTTTAAAATACACCGGCAGCTTATTGGTAAATCAGGAACAAGTTGATGGTAAAGCATTACTTAACAATACCCTGCTTACCTATCAAAAAGGAAATACTGTATATGTTATTCCTCACAAACAGATTATTGCGGTTCCTGAAATGACAAAAGGATATACCGGAATGAAACTGATTATCAAAGCACACTAAGTTTTAGACTTAGTTATAACCTCATCTATCTCCTTTTACATTAACACTGTTTTCACTAAGATATTCCAGTATAAAAAATTCTGTTAACTACCTTTTTTAAGGTTTTGATTTTCTTCATAGGTCATTACCCGATAACCTGAAGTTGGGAAATCAAATTGAGAAACCTGTACAGGGTCGTAGCTTATCTTAGCAATTGTATATTTAAATTTCATATTTCCCGATTCAATTTCATATTCAATAGCAAGTCCGGGAAGATTAGTAAAAGTAGGGTCATAGCCTTTATTTGCCGGTAAAAGATCAGGGCTGTAATAAACCTCAAAAGTTTTCCCATCAGCTAACTTAGCTATTGCCTTCCTGGTATTATAAACACCAATGGTTTTATACTCATCGGTTAATTCAAATTTAATATCGCTGTATAACTTATTTTTTGTCTTCCAGTTTTCTTTAGTGAGGGTTATCATTAGCCTTTGGCCACTAAATTCTTTAAGTATTACTGCATTGGCAGTTTTGGAATTAAAAATAGTTATCTCTTTACCTAATGTGCTAACCATATCTGTCCTGCTGTTATTACCCTTTAAGTAAACAGTGGTTGATGCTCCATCCAGTGACTTTCCATTCCCTGCATTAATAACCATATTGTAAGTAATGGTTGCCTCTGCAATATTTTTTTGAGCCATTACAGAAATACCTGCAGATAAACACATACCCAGAATAATAATACTTCTTATTTTTTTCATTGCTTTCATTGTATTATAAAGATAATAAATCCCGTGCCAAGATGGCTACGGGACAAAATAAAAAACCTGCAAACCGTTTTAAAGGCTGCAGGTTGTGAAATATTTAACTAAAACTATTTTTTATTCTTTTTCTTAAGCTCCTGCAATTTTTTATTGCTTTCCTGCATGGCCATCATCCGTTCCTGAAATTTACTCTGTTTTACCGGTTTCTTTCGATTTGCCTCAATTTGTACAAGAATCTTTTCATGATCAATAATATACTTCTGTATAATAATTTGCAAGATAAGTGTAATGGTATTTGATACTGTATAATACCAGGTAAGGGCAGATGGTAATCTGTTAAAAACACCTAAAAGCAATATTGGGAAAATATAAGGCATGTATTTCATTACAGGATTACTGTTATCCTGCATAGTACTCATACTGTATATTGATATAATTAAGCTGGTAATGGTTGCTGTAATGGTGAATAGGCTTATATGCTCGCCATATAATGAACTTAAAACAGGTACATACCCAAAATTCCATATAGAATCATAAGCTGCAAGATCTGTTGCCCATAAGAAACTCTCTCCTCTTAGGGAAATGTTGGATTGAAAGAAATAATACAACGACATAAAAATCGGTATCTGTAACAGGGCAGGCAAACACCCACCAAGCGGACTTACACCGGCAGATTTCCAAAGCTTCATCTGGTCCATACTAAAGGCCTGCTTATCATCGCCATGCTTTTCTTTAAGCCTGTCAATCTCAGGTTTTAAAGCCTTCATTTTTGCACCGCTCAGGTAACTTTTATATAAAATAGGAGAAGTGATCAGCCGGATAAGCAATGTTAATAATAAAATTACCATACCCATACTGGCTATATGCTTTCTTAAGAAATCGAAAACAGGTAACAGGAAGTGGCGATTAATATATTTTACAAAAGCGAAAATACCACTGCCGTAAGGCACTATATTTTCCATTTTGTTATTTAACTTAATCAGGTCATTATAGTCACTTGGGCCATAATATAATTGCAGAGGAACGCTTGCTTTGGGACCTCCCTGCAATGCAATGTTCAGATTAGCTGTTGTTTGCGTAATAATGTGTAAAGAATCGGCAGGAACGGTCCATTTAACCAATGCACTTTGAAATTTATTCTTTGCTGAAAGTGCAGAAACAAAAAACTGCTGTTTTACAGCAAGCCACTCTACACCTTTATCAAATTTCTTATCGTCGCCAGAGCCGGCATATTCAAAATCATAACTTCCATCTTCTAAATAACAGATATGAGTTTGCTGCCTTTCGTATTTTATATCTTTTTCAACCTGCTCCGCTTCAGTTTGCCACAATAAATTAATTGAATTATTAGAAACAAGTTTATCTGCACCATCCATTGAAATACTAAAATCAACGAGATAACTATCAGGCTGTAAAGTATAACGATGCATTATCTCCTTGCCTGTAGTATCTTTTAAGATAAAAGATATGCTTTGCGACTTATCTTGGTTAATTACTTTTCTTAAACTCACAAAAGCAATATCACCTGTTTGACCAATATTATTTGCCCCGGTATTAATAGCATATGAAAGCTTATTAAATTTTCCATTTTCAACCAGAATTGGTTTACCATCAAAAGTTTTGTATTTCTTTAGTTCTACAACTTTAGGTTGTCCCCCTTTATTCGTAAATACAATCTTCATTAAATCATTTTCCAGTGTATCTAAATGTTCTTCTTTAGCAGAATCAGTAATAAAGGTTGCCGCCGATAACTGAACTTTTGCTGCCTGCATTGAATCTGCTTTTAAAGAATCAATATGAGCAGCAAGAGTATCAACTTTTGGTTTAGTTGCTGCTACTGAATCATCAAACAGTTTCTTATTTTCTAAATACGCCTGGTTACTCCTGCTATTGATTATAAACATCCCTATCAATAAAGCTCCTATCAATACAAATCCAATTACCGTATTCTTATCCATTCCCATGTTTACTAGTTTTTAAGGTGGCAAAGGTAATTAAAGTTTTATGGCTATAAGTTACCTGTTATAAAAAAGCCTTCCGCATATTGGGAAGGCTTGTATATTCTTAAGAAAGATATTATTTCTTAGCTTCAGCAGCAGGAGCTTCGGCAGCGGCAGGTGCAGCAGCAGCATCAGCTTTAGGGGCTGTGGCTTCTTCCTGCTTTAATTGCCTTGTTAACGTTACAGATGCAATAGGAATACGTGGAGAGTTTAAAACTTCCATATTTTCAGCAATTACATCCTGTACTCTGATATTTTCATTTAACTCCAGATTTTCGATATTTACATCAAGATGTTCTTTCAAATACTTAGGCAGTGTTTTTACCTTAATTGATTTCATTTTAGTTACCAGCTTTCCTCCAGCTTTTACACCCGCCGGAACACCGATATAATGCAAAGGTAAAGTGGCAATCACTTTCTTATTTTCAACCAGTTCTAAAAAGTCAACATGCAGTAACTGATCTGTTACTTTATGAAACTGCAGGTCTTTTAAAATACAACGGTAAGTTTTACCGTCAATATTAACGTTTGCCAGCATAAATTCTGATGTGTAAACGATGTCTTTAAAAGCAGAAGCCGGTGCAGAAAAGTTAACCTCGGCAGAACCACCATAAATTACACCTGGCACCATTTTCTGAGAGCGAAGTTGGCGGGTGGATTTTTTTCCGCTGTCGGTCCTCAGTTGTCCTTCGATTGTAATTGATTTCATTTTGTTTATTTTTTTATGAGGCGCAAAGGTAAGTATTTAATAGATAATTGTATAATGAAATAATGGATAATTGTTGTTCAATTATCCATTATTAATTGATTTACTATCTATTACTTCTTATTGGCCATACGGCTACGCATAAAAAGGCTGTTAATGCTCTTATTTTCAAAAGCATTACGTATGGTAACTGCAAATAATTCATCTGTTGAAAGCACTTTTATTTTACTACACTCGCCTCTTAACGGGATAGTATCGCACACAACTAATTCTTCCAAAACACTGTTTTCTATATTTTTATAAGCATTACCACTTAAAACAGGATGCGTACATAAAGCCCTTACACTTTTAGCTCCGTTTTCTTTCATTAATGCGGCACTTTTAGCCAATGTGCCCCCGGTGTCGCATAAATCGTCAATTAAAACAACATCACGGCCTGTTACATCGCCAATAACAACCATGCTGGCTATTTCATTAGCTCTTTTACGATGTTTATCACAAATAACCATTTCACACTCAAAATAAGTTGCTATTTCACGTATGCGGTTTGCGCTACCTACATCTGGTGCGGCAAATATTAAATCAGGCAATTTTAGATTTTCAATATAGGGGATAAAAATAGCTGACGACTCCAGGTGATCAACAGGTATGTCAAAATATCCCTGTATTTGCGGTGCATGAAGATCCATGGTAATTACCCGGTCGGCACCTGCGGCAGTAAGCATATTAGCAACCAGCTTAGAGCCTATGGCAACCCTTGGTCTGTCTTTTCTGTCCTGCCTTGCCAATCCATAATACGGAATAACAGCAATGACTTTATAAGCCGATGCTCTTTTTGCAGCATCAATCATTAACAGTAATTCCATTAAATTATCAGATGGTGCATAAGTACTCTGAATTAAAAACACAAACCGCCCCCTGATGCTTTCTTTAAATTCAACATAAATTTCGCCATCGCTAAATCTTTGGATGTTTACTTTGCCCAATGGTTCTCCAAACTTTTTGGCAATTTTTTCTGCCAGGTACTGCGATCCGGTACCCGAAAAAATTTTTGCATTTGATTCCATATATTATTTAAATTGAGATAGGTGAGTATTTATATTCTGCGAAAGTATCATTTAGTTCAGATGATTTAATCATGATTTAATGGAAAATACCAACAAGCCATCCACATCAATAAAAAACTGGGCAACAGATGACCGTCCCCGGGAAAAATTGCTTGGTAAAGGTGCTGCAGCACTCAGCAACTCGGAGCTACTCGCCATTTTATTGAATAACGGCAGTAAAAATAAAAGTGCGGTTGAACTGGCACGTGAAATTTTAAAACTGGGTGATGATAACCTGAATGAATTGGGTAAACTTTCTTTAAAAGATTTTCAACAGATAAAAGGAATCGGGCAGGCCAAATCTATCATAATTGCAGCGGCCCTGGAACTGGGTAGACGACGCCATGCTGGTACAGGCCTGGAAAAATCTGTTGTAAAATCAAGTGGCGATATAGCCCGGTACCTGCAGGCTCACTTAAAAGATTATGCTTATGAAGTATTTGCTGTTGTATTCTTAAACCGGGCCAATAAGATAAATCATTTTGAAATTATGAGCCGTGGCGGCATAACCGGTACTGTAGCAGATCCCAGGGTGATACTGAAAAAAGCATTGGAAGAAGATGCAACTTCCATTGTATTATGCCATAATCACCCATCGGGCAGTTTACGGCCAAGCCTTGCCGATGAAGAACTTACAAAAAAAATAAAAGCTGCTGCAGGTTATTTTGATATAAAAGTGATTGATCACATTATAGTAAGCGATGAAGGGTTTTATAGCTTTGCTGATGAAGGAATACTTTAGATGTACGGGGTTTGATGTACGATGTACGAAATAACAAATTCACTAAAAATCAATCTTATCGCTAACCTCTAATATTCTGATTGCTCCCGTACAACTAACATCTTACACCCAACATTCGTTACGCCTGTGCTGTTGGTCCGCCAAAATTGAAAGGTATTTCCACCGCTTCCATATCCTGAATGGTTCCATTAGCCGTTTCAAACTTTTTTACATTTTCCACCATCGCTTTCATAAACCGTTTGGCGTGAAACGGGGTTAGAATGATACGGCTTTTTACTTTACTCTTGGGTGTACCCGGCATTACATTTACAAAGTCAATCACAAACTCGGCATGGCTATGTGTTATAATAGCCAGGTTGGCATATTCACCTTCAGATACTTCCTCTGAAATTTCTATATTAATTTGATTAGGCTGCTCTGGTTGATTAGTCATATCTCTTTTGTTTTTTAATACAAAGATAAAATATAAAGAGCCTCAAATTGAGGCTCTTTATTATTATAACTAAGTTAATTATTAAATTATCTTGGTCCAGTATACTTCCATGTTTCATCAAAGATACTGCGTGGGCCAACCGGCACAACAGATGGATGCATCAACCAATGCTTAATGATAATATTCTTGTTACCCTGTGCTGCATTAACGCCAGATGGGTCTAACTCTGCCCTACGGCCGTTACTAGCAGCATATAATGGAGCACCAGTACCTGTAGCAGGGTTTCCGCCACCTGTAGCTGGGTAGGCAGGATCTCCATAATAGTTATGTAAATCGCTGATTGCCCCGTTAGCAGGGTTAAAGCTGATAACCAAGCCATAAGAACCATAATAAGTACCAGAACCGGCATTATCAAATACATAGCCTGGAATACCACCATTCAAGTCATCATTAATAACAACACAGGTTGTTGCACCAGATGTTACTAAAGAGTATTGCTGGTCTCCTCCGTATAAGAACACTGCATTTGACAAATCAACAAATGTACCTTGGTTTAAATAAATACCATCCCAATCGTTCTTGGCACCTATTTCAACTACCAAAGATTTTTGAGCGGTAATTATACCACCAGCATCTGCAGATGTAATGGTAAATCCAAGGCCATATAAAGAACTTGGATCCATCACTGTAGCATCCGGAATGATAACATAAATTTCTTTTGAAAATTCACCAGGTGCAAACGTAAATGTAAACGTGCCACCCTGGCCTCCTGTTTTTACACCATCCATTTGTAATGTGTACCAGGCAGTAGGCAGATGATTATAACTGGCACTTGCTGCAGTTACAGCTGCTGTATCATCTACAAGCGTAACAACCATGGTCTTGTTTAATTCAGCTTCATTGGGAATATCCCTTCTTAACTGAACTGCCAGTAATTTAGTAGGTGTTGGAACAAAGTCAACCGGCATTTTAGCAATACCAGCTGGTGTGCCGGCATTGATTATTTTAACCAGTGTTTGTCCTGCATCTCCCATAGGAGTAGCAACGGTAGCCTTTTTACAGGCAGTGAATACCAAGGATACCATAGCTATTATGGCAATATTCCTTGTAATGTTTAAATATTTCATATAAAGTGATTTTGTGTTGTTTACAAAACTTATTAAAATCCATCCCGTTCAAAAAACGGGATGGACTTATTTCTGATTAATTATCCCACCAAACGTGAGAATCCTGCTTATCGCCACCAGCAATTCTTCCTACAGCCTCTAAAGTATTGGCATTGTTCAGGCCGTAATCAGTGTTTCCGTAAACATAACGGCGAACAAACGGACCTGTATTAAATCTTGTTGTTTTCAGGTTTGGTACTCCAGTCCTTCTGAACTCAGCCCATCCTTCGTTACCATTAGGGAAAGCTGCAATCCAGCGTTGTAAAGCAATACGTTGTAGTGCTGTAGTAGTTGCAGCATCCTGAATATTACTACTTGCAACTCTGAAATTGTCATAAGGGGCAGCTCCGGCGCCTATACTACCCGGTACACCTGCACCTGCAGCGTAGTTAGCACCTCCAGTCAGATAAGCGGCAGGCATTGTAAGCCCCCACTGCTGAAAAGAAGCAGCTACACCTGCAGCATAGTCAGCTGATGCGCTACCTGGTATCCATCCTCTTTCTTTACCCTCTGCACTTGCCAGTAAAACAATAGAGCATGGCAATACTACATAAGGAGCATCTGCAGTGCGTAAATCAGCTCTTAAAACTCTTGACTGTCCATTACCAACACTATTACCATATGCAATTGCCAGATCCCTGGTTAAACCGGTAGGAAACATGGTTGAATTAGTACCAAATGCTGATAAACGGGTATCACCTAAACCATTCAGTACATCTCCCATGGTTTTACTTGAAGCATAGTCATCACGTGTTTCGTATACTAAAAACCAAGGGTTTTTAAATGCACCACCAGGATATGGTTGTGTAAAATTATCTGCATTAGAAGTCATGATACCTCCATCAGCTGTATAAGCATCTGCAAATTCAACAGCGGCTTTTCCACCTGCAGCCGGGTAACGGTTAGACAAACGCAATGCCATAAGCATACGTAAGCTGTTTCCCAGTTTCTTCCATTTACCTAAATCGCCATTGTACATGATATCTCCTTTAATAGGTGTTCCAATATCGAATGATGATGTAGCTAACTTAATATCGCTGATCATTGCAAAATAGATATCTTCCTGTTTGTCGAATTTAGGCAACAGATTAGCAGCTCCCTGCAATGCTTCGGAATAAGGGATATCTCCCCACCTGTCGGTTGTTACCCAGTACAGATAAGCTTTCAGAATTTTTGCAATCGCTATTTGATTGGCATTAGAACCATTAGCAGCTGCAATAGCCGCTGTTTTTGGATCTGCATTATAATTAATAATTACCTGCAAATCGTTTAATGGGCCTGAATAAGTACCACTCATTTCTAATAACGGAAGAGCATATAAAGACACGTCTGTATACTGGTTCTCAGCAATGTACTGAGAATAAACAGCTGTTCTTAATACACTGGCAAATCCGCCCAATTGTGATTCAACATTGGTTAATAAGGCAGACGTAATGGGCGACGAAATACCGTTTGGATTTACATTGGTATCGCCAAAATCGTCAATCTTTGCACAACCACCACCCAACATACCCAAACTTACAGTTATGAGTGAAGCAGCGGCTATTTTTTTTATTGATATATTTTTCATTTTATAAAGTTTTAAGGTGATTAAAATTTAGAAACCAAGTTTTAAGTTAACACCAACAGACCTGGTTCCTGGTAACTGACCATCTTCACCATAAACATTACTGATCTCAGATGGATCAAATCCTTTGGTCTTAGAATAGATCAACCATGGGTTACGTGAAACTACAGAGAAAATTGCAGTTTTTACATATTTCCCGATTCCTAACTTTTCAACTGGCAATTTATAACCAACGCTTAACTCTCTTAATTTAACAAAAGTAAGGTCATAAATATTGTCTTCAGCAATACTGTTGGTTCTGAACTGGTGGAAATAAGTTTGTGCATCAACATACATGGTAACTGCTTTTCCAGTACCATCTACACCATCAACACGAACACCACCACTGGTTGGTAATGGATTACCTGAACCATCTAATGCAACCGGATCTCTTAATGGATTACCTAAATCGTTCAGCTCAGCTGTACGGGCAGTTAAACCAGAGAAGGTTCCCCAATGATCAGACAGAGAGAAGAATTTACCACCATAAGAATAATCTATATTTACATTTACAGTAAAGTTTTTAAACAGGTTAAATGTATTTTGTACACCACCGGTATATTTCGGTAATACACTTCCAAAATTAACATCAGCTTCACGAATGAATAAACCACCTGCAGTTAATTCAGGTACACCATTAACTTTCTTGATTCCACCACCAAACATCTGGCCCCATGGCGTTCCTATTTGATTTACAGAATAAGCAGCAGATGATCCGGAGAAAGCTCCAGATGATAATACCAGCCTGTCAATTCCAGGGAAAATAGAAACTACTTCATTCTTAGTTAAATAGCCCCATGATCCGGTAATATCCCAATCGAAGTTTTTAGACTGAACCGGCTTAACAAAAGCAGTTACATCCCAGCCTTTTTTAGCAAGTTCTCCTGCATTTCTTGATACTACAGTATAACCAGTAGTACCTGTTACTGTAACGTTTACAGGGAAATCCTTGTTTGTTCTATCCCAATAAGTTACATTAAATCCAACCCTGTTCTTAAGGAAACGCATCTCCAGACCAATTTCTTTCTCCACGTTTGTAGCTCCTTGTAAAGCCGGATCAACCAGGTTATTAGGTACACCAGTAAGTATATTTCCGTTATACTGGTTTACACCAATTGTATAATCAGAATTTAACTGATAAGTACCCAGTGTATTTAATAACTGACCAATAGATCCTCTGATTTTACCATAACTGATAAATGGTACGGCATTACGGATAAGGTCGCTGAATACAAATGAAAGACCACCTGATTTAGAATCAATAAAGTGACCAGCTGGTTCAGAAGAGGTATAATCTCTACGATAAGTACCTTCTACAAATAAGAAATTACGGAAACCAATATCGGCACGGATAAATAATCCACGACGGGTAAACTGGTCTCTGAAGTTACCGTAGTTAATAGCACTTTTAGAGTTTGCTAAAGCATACAAATTAGGAGCACTTAAACCATCCATTGTGTTTGCATTAACATTTCTGCGCCTGGTTTTTAAGATATCAAAGCCGGCATTTGCATTAACCTGGAAGCTCTTGAATTTTTTACCGTAGGTAATCAATCCTTCATAGTTCTGACGATCGCTAAAAGTATTACTAACACCGTAACCATCGGCAGCATTTCCCTGCCATGGATTAAACGACATCTGGTTAGAACTTGTAGCCAGACCTGTTTTATATTTAATCTCCTGATTTTGGGTTAACTGCTGTTTACGATAAGTAGCTTTAACTTTAAGATCGTTATTAATCTTATAGGTTAACGATACATCACCAAATAACCTGTCTCTTCTTATTGAGTTATCTATATTATCAAAGTACTGGTAAAAATTAAACCAATAGTTACCACCATAAAACTTAACGGGGTTTGCCGCGTTATAAGCATCAGGGTTACTATGATTCCAGCTTGCATAAATTCCTTCAGGGCTGGTTAAACCTCTCAACTCTTTCATTACATTCATATCCAGGTTACGGTGAAACCACTGCCCGAAAGATCCGGTTGACTGGTTAGAATAATTATCATCACTCTCAGTATTCTTATTCTCAGCTATATAATTAAAGTTAACACCCAAAGTAAAACGTGAACTTAAATCAGCTGTTAAATTAGCATTTAAGGTATGACGCTTCAGGTATTCAGTAGGTGTGATACCTTTAATATCAAGGTTTGTATAAGAAACCCTCATATTCAGGTTATCAGTTGCTTTTGAAAAAGAAACGTTGTTTGTTTTAGTGATACCGGTTTCCCAGAAATCACGAACATTGGTAGGCTGGGCAGTAAGCTTAGTTGTTTTAAACGCATACTCACTTCCAGGATACCAAGCATACCAAGGAATATATTCCTGGCCTGCAATACGTGGTCCCCAGCTGGCATCATCAGAATAATCATGATAATACTTGCCGTCTAGTGCTTTCCAGGCTTCTGGTTGACCAGGCTTCCATGTATATAATAAGAAATCACCTGATGCACCACCAGCATAAGAATTCTGATAGTCAGGTACTATATATACTTTATCAAACTGCACACCTGAGTTTATTTCAAGGCCAATTCCTTTAGCACCTTTTTTTGCTCTTTTTAATGTAATTACAACTGCACCATTTGAACCATCGGGGCCAAATAAGGCTGCAGCGGCAGGACCTTGTAATATTGAATAATCTTCAACATCATCTGGGTTAATATCAGCACCACTTGGCATGATAGTACCATCTACAACATATAGAGCACCACCACCAACACCAAATCCGTTCTCACCACGTAAACGAACAACAGTTTCAGCACCTAACTTAGCAACTGACTGGCTACGAACCTGTGCACCCGCTACTTTACCTGCCAAAGCGTTATTTACGTTTGTCTGGCGAATGGTATTTACCTGATCGCCGGTTAAGTTCTGAACATTAGAAGATGTACTTCTTGCAGTACGCTTGATACCGAAAGCACTGGTAACAACTACTTCTTTCAAATCGCCAGAAGTACCTGTTTCCAATACAGTATTTAAAACATTTTGGGTACCAACCGGCACTTCTGTTGTTTTAAAACTTGCACCAGAAATAACAAGAACATCGCTTGAACTTACTTTTATTGAATAAGCGCCGTTTGCATCTGCAGAAAGGCCTGTTGCAGAACCTTTAATTTTAATAGTTGCAAAAGAAACCGGGTTACCGTCTATATCAGTAACCTTACCGGTCACCACCCGGCTTTGCGCAAATGCCAATACCCCACAGAGCATCAACATTGTAAACAGTGATAAAAATCTTCTCATGTGCATTTAATTAAGTTTAATGATGTGTAAAAATAAGGATAATTTCTTAACGTCAAAATAATGTTAAATTAATTTTCGGAACTATCCCATCCTGAATAAAGACAATAATGGATATTAAATAGCTGCTTTACATTGAAAATTTGTTAAAATTTATACATGGCCTGCAGCTTTACTTCACTTTTTCTATTACCCTTAATTTCATCTAACCCGCTACCAACAAGGTTTTTATCACTGTAAATGGTTTGAGCCCATTTTGCCCAAAGGGTAAGTTTTTTGTTAATATCATAGTTTATATTTACATAATATCTGTACCCTTTATCGTAAAAAACAGGTATTGAAAAACTATATAAAACATCATTTTCGTAGGCATATAACCTGCTGTTATACCCACCTGTTTCAAAATATTGCAAGCGAAGGGTACCGGCAAAGCGGCTTAGCAAGGGCTTATATATAAAGTCGAAGTAGGTCAAAAAACCCTGTTCGGCAGCTTCTCCCCGTTTATCAAACCAGACTATTTCAGTTCTGTTTCGCAACGATACAGCTGCATTTATTTTGTAGCTAACCTGTGTGCGCCAGTTTTTTTTAGGTTGTTGAATTACCGGAGAAAGGGTTAACTGATCAGGATTGAAATTAATGGCTTTTGATTCGGAATGATAACGTGTGTAAATTTCCAGCACTTTATTGGGCTTATAATTCAGCTGTATCAGGTAGTCAGAGCCTGTAGATGGTGCATCAACCCTGAAACGCAGCCAGGGAAATTTATAAAAATCTGCGTACGCATCAATACGCCAGGCAATATGCGGCTTTATAGAAATACCGGCATATAAACCCTTTTCGTTGGTTGGATATGTACCCTCGGTAAAAGCTGATGTATACAGGGATTGATAGGATTTAGAAATGTTACGGTACAACAAACTCAAATCAACTGCCGATGACGCACTGATGATAAGTCCGTTAATAAATGCTTTATCAAATTTGTTGGTAAAAGCAGCCTCACCAAAAAAATGCATGTTTCTGAAAGTGTAGCTGTAATCAAAACTGTAATTACCAAAACTATTACCGGTTAATGCATATTTATTATACGGATCAGCAGATTTTATTAATGGTAATTTGAACTTATACTGAATACCATTTATACCCAGGTGCAGTCGCTTATATTGATAAGAAAAGTTACCGCCAAAAGCCAGTTGCCGCTGAATACCTTTATCCTCAGTTTCGCTTTTTGTACGGTGGTAGCCCGATGTTTGCAATGACGAAATAAAATCTTCCTGGTTTTGTGAAGTATCAGCAACAAAATTTGCATCTATATTTTTATAAGAACCAAAAACGGTTAGCTGCCATTTATTTTTTGCAATTGTTATACCAAGGCCCCGGTGAAAATTTATTTCGCCGGCAGAATTGTAAGGCCGCAAAACATCTGCTTCCCGTTTTATATTAGTAACATCAACACTTTTTTTAAACGCAAGACTTTGCCACTGTGTTAAGCCCTGGCCAAGGTTTACCGTAAAGTCGCCGATGGCTAAAGATTTTATGACCCCGATCTTACGGGCAAAAATATGTGCCGAATAAAAATCGAATCCCTGCTTTTGTTTACCTTTAAAAAACTGTTCTCCGGCATCCTTCTCTCCTACAATTCCGTATTGAAATAAATTCTTGTAAACATACTTATACCTGAACAATACTTTTTGAGGAGATCCCGGATAAAAGTTTGTTGCAACAGAAGAATCAATTAAATAACCTTTTGAACGCTCCGGCACCTGCGAAACCCTTACCAGAACACTGTGATCACCGTTTCTGATTCTTTCGTTAAACGTATTTACAACTGAAACCTGCAGACTCACGTTTATGTATGGCCTTATTTTTTGTATGGTACTGATATCCCATCCCGGCACAGCCTGCAGCTCATATACATCAACCAGTTTACCAACCAGGCTCCTGTACAAAATAAAATTCTGAATCTGAATTGCTGAAAGAATCCGTAACTGATTTAATTCGCCTGCATCTGCATTATTAAGATTGATTGGATTTTTAATATACTGAACCATTTGCTGCAGGTAAGAGTCATCTTCTGTTTCCAGGTCCTCGTTATTCTCAGTAATATTTTCAAGCTGTTGCTCGGTATTGGTCGTAACAGGTTCGGTTACCTGTGCATTTGTTTGTACACACAGTAAAAGAATTAAAACCGTTATGTACAAAATTCTCATTAACCTTTTGGTTTAAAATTCATGATCAATAATATGCCCGGTGAAAACCCAAGCTGTGGATGATAACTTGATGAAACATCAAGCCGAAGACTTTTCCATGCCACACCTGCACCTGCATAAGCTGTGCTTGATTCGCTGATAAAGCCAGCTTTGGCAAAAAATTGTTTTGCAAACTGGTATTGTAATCCTGCAATAACATTTACCGGATTGTCTTCTTCTTTAATAATTTCTGCGCTGATAAAAAACTTTTCCGAAGCATCGTACCCTAATCCTATTTTATAAGCAGATGCCAGTTTCTCTTCACTATCTTTTCCAAGCTTGCCGCCAACGGGATTGTAAACATGCACGCCTGCATTTAATTTATCTGTGAGATGCAGCATGGCACCAATTTCAAAATTTATTGTTGATGCATTTCCATAAGCCGGTATCCGGTAGCTATAATAGTTAAACTGAACGCCTACATCCACCAGCTTTCCTAGTTTTCGGGCATAGGCAAGTCCTATTTTATTTTCATTAAAATTTTTAAACCCTGCATAATTTAATTGTATGCCAAAATTTCCGAGACGTGTAGGTAATGAGGTTGCCAATGTGTAAGCACTGGTCTCGTTCAGCATAAATCTTCTTTCGCCAAAAACACCAACGCCGGCATTTTTTGATTGAGCGAGTGCGGCCTGGTTTCCGGTAAAAGATAAAGGATCGTTTTGCTGCTGACTGTAAGCAGATAAACTTATATAAGGCTGTGCCAGGGAGTAACGAAGTGATTGTGTAAATGCAGTATTTATTACAAACCCAGATAGCAGTATCAAGAATAATTTTGTCTTCATATGCATAGCAGTTAAAAATCAGCCATTACCAAGGTAACAAATACTTATCTAAAATGCGGCGAATACCAAAGCTTAATTCAGCAAATAGTTGTTTACTTTTGCGCCATGCAAATTTTAGATGGAAAGATTGTTTCACAATCAGTAAAAGAGAAGGTTAAAGAAAAGGCCATGCTTTTTAAAAGCAAGGGCAATAAAACACCACACCTGGCAGCTATATTGGTTGGCAGTAATGGTGCCAGTGAAACTTATGTGGCAAGCAAGGTAAAAAATTGTGAAGAGGTTGGTTTTAAAAGCAGCTTGATCCGTTTTGAAGAAACGATTGCAGAAACAGAATTAATTATTGCCATTGAAAAGCTGAACAGCGATAATGACGTGGATGGTATTTTAGTGCAGCTGCCATTACCCAAACAGATTGATGAAGAAAAAATAATCAGCATCATTAACCCTGATAAAGATGTAGATGGATTTCATCCCATGAGCATCGGTAAAATGGTACAGGGGTTACCAACTTTTATTCCGGCTACGCCTTATGGTATTTTATTGATGCTTGAGCATTACAATATTGAAACCAGCGGTAAACATGCGGTAGTGATTGGCCGCAGTAATATTGTAGGCCGGCCCATCAGTATTTTATTAAGCAGAAATGTTTATCCCGGAAACTGCACAGTAACTGTTTGTCATAGCCGCACAAAAAATTTAAAAGAAATCTGTTTGCAGGCTGATATCATTGTTGCCGCTTTGGGTATTCCCGAATTTTTAAAGGCCGATATGGTAAATGAAAATGCAGTAGTTGTTGATGTGGGCATTACCCGGGTTCTTGATCCAACAAAAAAATCGGGCTTTGCAATAAAGGGAGATGTTGATTTTGCAAACGTTGCTCCAAAATGCAGTTACATAACTCCCGTACCCGGAGGCGTAGGATTGATGACCATAGCAGCTTTGCTGATGAATACCTTTACTGCATGTGAAAATAAATATAAATAACCCTGGAAAGCATCAGGCTTTTCTTTCTTTATCAAATGATTCAAACAAAAAACATAAAAACCGTTTCCCTTCCTGTGATGGAACATTTTTACACCCTGCAGGGCGAAGGATATCACCAGGGCAGAGCCGCTTATTTTATCCGCCTGGGCGGCTGTGCTGTGGGTTGTGTATGGTGCGATGTAAAAGACAGTTGGGATGCAGGCAAACATCCTTTAGTTAATATTGATGAGCTGATATTGACTGTTGAAAAAACTCCGGCAAAACTTATAGTGATTACAGGTGGAGAACCATTGATGCATAACCTGGATGAACTTACAACCGCTCTGCAATCAAAAGGTTTTGAAACCAATATTGAAACTTCCGGCGCTCATCCCTTAAGCGGTAACTGGGATTGGATTTGTTTTTCTCCTAAAAAATTTAAAGCCCCGTTGCCTGAAATACTTCCTGTTGCCAATGAATTAAAAGTTGTGGTATTTAATAAATCTGATTTTGACTGGGCCGAAAAATATGCAGCATTGGTTTCGCCTTCCTGCAAACTATTCCTGCAACCCGAATGGGATAAAGCTGCTGAAATTACACCTGTAATCATTGAGTATATCAAACAAAATCCGCAGTGGGAGCTGAGTCTGCAGATTCACAAATACATTAATGTACCATAAAAGAAAATGTTATAATTCTGCATAAAGAATAAAACGGCATTCTTTTCGTTTTAACTTCACTCACTGAATTCAAACAAATGCAAAATAAAAATTCTTATATCCTCAGGTTATTCCTTGCATCTCTTATTTTCAATTTCTCATTCTTAATTTCCAGTGCACAGTGGTACGATCCTGAAAAGGTAAATAAGAAAGCAGGCGAAATTTATGGCCAGGCTTATGAAGAAGCTGTTTCCGCAAATTATCCGGCAGCACTTAAGTATTTAGAAGAAGCACTTGCACTTGATCCAAAATTTGTAGATGTGTATTTATCCAGGGCAGGTATTTATGCCGAATTAAAAAACTATGCTGCATCTGTTTCCGATTTTGAAAAAGGCATGCAAATGGATTCTGTGTATTCCAAAACCTATTTACTGCCTTATTCTATTTCGCTGGCAGGCGTTGGAAAATTTCAACAGGCTTTGGATATAGTGAATGAGTTTTTAGCAAATCCAACTTTAAATCCGCAAAGTATTAAAGCCGGCAATTACCGTAAATCAACTTACACTTTTGCTGTTGAGTATGAAAAAAAACATCCTGTAAAAGATTATGTTTTTGCACCCGTAAACCTGGGCGACAGTATCAATACAAAAGACCTGGAATATTTTCCATCATTTACCATTGATGGCAGTAAAATGATCTTCACCCGCCGTGTAGCAAGTGATGAAGACTTTTACGAAAGTGATTTTATTAATGGTAAATGGAGCAATGCCAAACCACTTGGCGGCAAAGTAAATACCAATTTAAACGAAGGCGCTCAAAACATTTCACAGGATGGTCAGCTGTTGATTTTTACAGGTTGCAATTATCCCGAAGGCCAAGGCAGTTGCGATTTATATTTTTCAATACGAACCAATAACGGTTGGAGTGAGCCGCAGAATCTTGGGCCAATAGTCAATACAGATTTCTGGGAATCTTCTCCTTCTTTATCGCCTGATAAAAGAGACCTGTACTTTGCCAGCAGTATGGCCGGCGGCTTTGGTGGCCGTGACATCTGGGTTACACACCGGCTGCCAACAGGTAAGTGGAGCCGCCCCGAAAATTTAGGCGAAGCTGTTAATACAAGTGGCGATGAAAGCTGCCCTTTTATGCATGCAGATAATGAAACCCTTTATTTCAACAGCAACGGACATGCCGGTTACGGAATGACAGATTTATTTTTCAGTAAGAAAGTAAATGACAGCAGTTGGGTAGAGGCACAAAACCTTGGCTACCCCATCAATACCATTGACGACCAGGGTTCTTTAATTGTAGCTGCCGACGGTAAAACAGCTTATTATGCCAGTGAAGGAACTGATACAAAAGGAGGGCTTGATTTGTATTCTTTTCAGTTAAGAGAAGATATACGCCCTTTAAAAACTTTATGGGTAAAAGGAAAAGTATTTGACAAAAAAACTTCCGAAGGCCTCCCATCGGCTGTGGAATTAACTGATATTAAAAGCGGAAATCTTATCAGCAAAATTCAAACAGATGAAGATGGCAATTACCTTGTTACGCTTCCTGTTGGAAAAGATTATGGCTTTAATATAAACCGAAAGGGATACTTATTTTATTCTGATAATTTTTCTTTAACTAAAAACACCGATTCAGTATTTACAGTAAATATTCCATTGCAACCGATTGAAAAAGGAGCAGCCATTGTTTTAAAAAATATATTTTTTGAAACTGGCAAATTTGAATTGCAAAACGAATCAAAGTCGGAACTGGATAAACTGGTTGCTTTATTAAATGACAATCCTAATTTAAAAATTCAGATTGACGGGCATACCGATAATACAGGCCAGGAAAAAGACAACCTGCAGCTTTCAAACAACCGGGCCAAATCGGTGGTTGGTTATTTGCTGAGCAAAGGCATAAATACCCAACGCCTCACCTACAAAGGATTTGGCTCAACAAAGCCTGTTGCAGACAACTCTTCGGAGTTAGGAAAAGCGCAGAACAGGAGGACAGAACTTTCTGTTATCAGTAATTAGATATTTTCTATAATATTGTTATTCATATCAATGCTCTGCAGCCATATGCATAACGATCTCTTATATCAAATTGCACTCACACTTGTACCCAACATTGGCGATGTACATGCTAAAGCTTTGATTGAAATTTACGGCGATGCTCAGTCAATCTTTAAAGCAAAAAGAAAAGAACTCGATACCATTGAAGGCATTGGAACGGTAAGGGCAAAATCCATCAAGGACTTTACCGATTTCAGCAGTTCGGAAGAAGAAATAAAATTCATTGAAAAATATAAGATTGCTCCGTTTTTTATAACAGATGAAAATTATCCTAAACGGTTATTGAATTGTTACGACAGCCCTGCATTACTGTATTACCGGGGTAATGCCGATCTGAATACATCAAGGATTGCTTCCATTGTTGGCACCCGCAATAATTCGGATTACGGCAAAATGGTTTGCGAAAAATTTGTTGAAGACCTGCAATCAGAAAATATTTTAGTAGTCAGCGGTTTAGCATTCGGCATTGATACCATTGCACACAAAACTGCATTGAAAAATAATTTGCAAACTGTTGCTGTACTGGCTCACGGGCTCGACAGAATTTATCCGCAACAAAACAAAACACTGGCCAAACAAATAACAGAACAGGGTGGCTTGCTTACCGATTTTATCAGCAATACTAATCCGGATAAACAGAATTTTCCAAAACGTAACCGCATTGTTGCCGGAATCAGCGATGCAGTTGTGGTAATTGAAAGCAGTAAAAAAGGAGGCTCATTAATTACTGCCGAACTGGGCAATGGTTATAACAAAGATGTATTTGCCATTCCCGGCCGTATTACCGATTCAAAAAGTGAAGGCTGTAATTATCTTATTCAAAATAATAAAGCAGCGCTGATAAACTCAGCTGATGATTTCCTTGAAATGATGAACTGGAAGGCAACCCCTAAACCTTCTGCAAAAAAGCAAAGAGAGCTGTTTATTGAACTTTCGCCTGATGAAAAGATTGTGGTTGACATTTTACAGCAGCAGGAAAGTATACAAATTGATGAATTGTATTTTAAAAGCGGATTAAGCAGCAGTTCAGTAGCAACTGCCCTACTGATGCTGGAAATGCAGAATGTTGTAATTAGTTTGCCGGGCAAAGTTTATAAATTGTCTTAAGCCTTGATTTAACACTTACAAATTTTTAATTTTTAATTTTTAATTCTCTGCCCTACCTTTGCCTATGGCAACAATAAATAACTCCTCCTCAAAAGGCAAATCAACAAAATTTTACGGCGAAGGCTTAACATTCGATGATGTGTTACTCATGCCTGCCTATTCACAGATATTACCCCGTGAGGTAAACATCAGTACAAAACTTACAAAAACCATTACGCTCAATGTTCCATTACTCAGCGCAGCCATGGATACTGTTACCGAAGCTGCTTTGGCTATTGCACTGGCAAGAGAAGGCGGACTGGGCATTTTGCATAAAAACATGAGTATTGATCAGCAGGCCGATCAGGTGCGTAAAGTAAAAAGAAGTGAAAGCGGAATGATCATAGACCCGGTAACACTGCATCCCGATGCAACTATCGGCGAAGCGCTGCGGCTGATGAAAGAGAATAAGATCGGCGGTATTCCAATTGTGGATCGCAATCATAAATTAGTGGGCATACTCACCAACAGAGACCTTCGTTTTGAAACAAGCTATAAAGAAAAAGTGAGTTCCATCATGACAAAGGAAAATCTCATTACTGCTCCCGAAGGAACCGATTTAAAAAAGGCTGAACTTATCTTCAAAAAAAATAAGATTGAAAAATTACCGGTGGTAAATAAATCCGGAAAACTGATAGGCCTTATTACTTTCAGCGATATTTTAAAACTCAAATCACACCCACATGCAGTAAAAGATTCTTTTGGCAGATTGTTGGTTGGAGCAGGTGTTGGAATTACTGGAGACATTATGCAAAGAGTAGAAGCATTACATAAAGTTGGTGTTGATGTAATTTGCTTAGACAGCGCTCATGGCCATACCAAAGGTGTTATGGATGCATTAAAGCAGATAAAAAAAACCTATAAAGACATACAGGTTATTGCAGGTAATGTTGGCACAGGCGCTGGCGCAAAAGCATTAGCCGATGCAGGCGCAGATGCTGTGAAAGTAGGCATAGGACCCGGTTCCATCTGTACAACAAGAATTGTTGCCGGTACAGGTGTACCGCAAATTACAGCAGTGATGGAAGCTGCCGCTGCTTTAAAAAATAAAAATGTTGGTATCATCAGCGATGGTGGAATAAGATACACCGGCGATATGGTTAAAGCATTGGCTGCTGGTGCCAGCTGTGTAATGATGGGAAATGTTTTTGCAGGTACCGAAGAAAGCCCTGGCGATACAATTATTTACGAAGGCAGGAAATTTAAACAATACCGCGGCATGGGCTCACTGGGTGCCATGGCACAGGGCAGCAGCGACAGGTATTTCCAGGATGTGGAAGATGATATCAAAAAATTTGTACCAGAAGGTATAGAAGGCCGTGTGGCCTTTAAAGGTTATTTACGGGAAGTGGTTCACCAGTTTACAGGTGGCTTACGGGCAGGCATGGGCTATTGCGGAGCAAAGGATATTGCTGAATTGCAAAAGGCAACATTTGTAAAAATCACCAATGCCGGTATCAAGGAAAGTCATGCGCATGATATTGCAATAACCAGGGAGGCGCCGAATTACAGTCCGTTGTAAAAATAGTAATCCTGAGCGAAGTCGAAGGAGCATATGATAGTTTCGAGCAGAGTCGAGAAACGGTAAAATAAAAAACTGTTTTCAATGCTGATAGATTATATGCAATACATTATACCTAAACCAGTTCATCATACCTTTGGTCAACAAAAAAATAATAATGATAAGGCTTAAAGCTATTTTACTTTTTTTCATTTTTAATTTTTCATTTTTAATTTTTAATCCCGTTTCAGCGCAGGACTCTTCCCGTTTACGCATCTCTCTCCTCACCTGCACACCAGGCGAAGAACTCTATTCAACTTTCGGCCACAGCGCTTACCGGGTAATTGACAGTACCAGCCTTACAGATATTGTTTACAATTACGGCACTTTTAATTTTGATGATGATGGCTTTTATTTAAAATTCGTGCAAGGCAAATTGCTTTATTATGTTTCGGCAGAATATTTTACCGATTTTAAATACCTGTACCAAAGCACCAATCGCGGTATAACCGAACAGGTTTTAAATTTATCTGCTGCTGAAAAAATTTCGATGCAGCGTTTTTTAAACAACAATTTAAAAGAAGAAAACAAATATTATAAATACGATTTCTTTTTTGATAACTGCACCACCCGGC
>JBATAS010000279.1:0-6027 GCA_049661965.1 Ferruginibacter sp.
AACCACCGCACTTGATCCACAGGTATTGGAAACCATGATGCCTTATTTAACCGAAAAGTTTGGTAATCCATCTTCTATTTATAGTTACGGAAGGGAGAGCCGCATGGCTATTGAAACTGCCCGTAAAAGCGTGGCTAAAATTTTAAATGCACATCCAGCCGAAATATTTTTTACCAGTGGCGGCACCGAAAGCAGCAATACTGCTATTTCATGCGCTATACGTGACCTTGGTTGTAAACATATCATCACATCCCCGATAGAACACCATGCCGTTACACATTCGGTTGAACATATTGACAATTTAGATATTGCCAAAGTGAGTTATGTAAAATTGTTGCCCAACGGACATGTAGATATTGATGACCTGGAAAAATTACTGGCAGCCGCTGAAGAAAAAACACTGGTTACTTTAATGCATGCTAACAATGAGATCGGAAATATTTTAGACATCAATGCTGTTGGTGAATTATGCAAATTGTATGGCGCAGTGTTTCACAGCGATACCGTACAAACTGTCGGCCACTTTCCGTTCGACTTAAGAAATACACCGGTGCATTTTGTAACCGGTGCTGCACATAAATTTCACGGACCAAAAGGCGTGGGCATTTTGTACATCAACGAAAATGTAAAAATAAAACCCTTTGTACATGGCGGCGGACAGGAACGTAACATGCGTGCCGGCACCGAAAACCTGTACGGCATTGTTGGTTTTGCCAAAGCTTTGGAAATGGCAACAGCCTCACAGGAAGAAGACATGGCTTACATTGGTACACTGAAATATTATATGATGGATGAATTGAAAAAACATATCAAAGGTGTTTCTTTCAACGGCGATCCGTTGGGCCGCAGTTTATACACGGTACTCAGCGCAGGTTTTCCCAAAACTGAAAAATCGGAGATGATCCTCTTCAATCTCGACATTAATAATATTTGTGCCAGCGGCGGCAGCGCCTGCACCAGTGGCGCCGACCAGGGCAGTCATGTTATACGTGCTATCAACAATAACCCCAACCAGGTAACCGTACGTTTTAGTTTTAGTAAACATAATACCAAGGCAGAGGTTGATACCGTGGTGGAGAAGTTGAAGGAACTTGTGTAGGAACACGCCTTGTGGCGTGTTCTGCCTGTGTTGTATTCTAAAAATAAATATTTTATTTTTGAATTCGCCAATAGGCGAATTCCTACGTGTATAAAAAACATAAACAATACCGCCTTTATAATTTTGATTATTCGCAGGATGGCTATTATTATATAACCATCGTAACCAAAGACAGAGAACATTTTTTTGGTGAAGTAACCAATCAGAAAATGAATTACTCTGCGATAGGCGAATATGTAAAAGAAAATATTCTTAAATTTTATGTAGATGAAAGCCTGAGTAATCCTTATCAAAACAATCCATATTTTATCAATAACAGTCCAACGATAATTAGCATCACCGAATGGTCTGTTTTACCAAATCACATTCATTTAATAATTGAGATCATAAATAAACAGGAAAAGGAATACACAACTATTACAGGATTATCACCATTATCTAAAGGTTCTATAAGTTCTTTTGTCAATCATTTTAAAGGAAACATAAAAAAATGGTGTACCGAAAATAATTTTACGGATTTTAACTGGCAGAGCAGATTTCACGACAGGGTTATAAGGGATAAGGCAGAATATGATAAGATAGCCTGGTATATTCAAAACAATGTGCTGAATTGGGATAAGGATGATGAAAATCTGTAGGAACACGCCTTGTGGCGTATTCTGCTTTGAATTCGCCAATAGGCGAATTCCTACGATTAAAAATTATACCCCAACTTCTCACTCACCCCCCTCTCCAACTCAGGCAATTTTTTTCGCTCAACCAAAAAACTATTCAGTTGCGATATTTCTTTAAAAATATAATGCTTATCCATGGCTGCTTTTAAATAACCGGCACCAGTGCTGCCTCCTGTACCAATACGGGTGCCAATCATGCGATGTACCATATTTACATGGCGGCTGCGCCAGTTGCCTAATTGGTTATCTATCTCAAGCAAAGTATCCAGCAATTGAAAAGGAAGTTCCAGCATGGGATAACCATGATACATCATTATAAATAAAGCAGAACGACATGCTTTAGGCGATAAATTTCTTTCTGTTTCATCAGCAGCTCTATTAAACATTGTTTCAAATGTGGCTGCATTATTTTTCTCAGCCTCGGCCAAACTATCTACATAAACCTGTTGATAATTTTTCCAGAAATCTTCTGTAATAAAAGGCATTCTTTCCAGCCAGGCATTAATTAATTCCAAAACCGATTTACCGCTTTCGGCATCTTTAATAATGGCAATATCTTTTTCTTTCAGTTGAGAGGTATAATAGCTCTGCCCGTGCCGGTGCTCAAATTTTAAACCCAGTTTTGCCTCCAGCACTTTAAACTGGTAACTCTGAAAACCAGATGCAGGCCGCAGCATATCCCTGAAATCGAGAAAATCCATCGGCGTCATCGTTTCCATAATATCAATCTGCTGCACCAGTACTCTAAGAATCGTAACAACTCTTTTCAGGCGATGAACAACGGTATGCATATCATCCGAATTATCATTCACTACCGGTTTGTTCATTATATCAATCACCGAATTCACTTCAAACAATATCTGTTTAAACCAAAGCTCGTAAGCCTGGTGAATAATGATGAACAACATTTCATCATGGGCAGGTTCTTTTCCTTCCTTAAAACTTTCGGGTTCCTGTGCACCGGTAATCTTTTCCAGTTGCAGATAATCGGCGTAATAAACAGCTTTATTGTCCATAATAATCAAATTTGTCCGCAAACTTACTGAAATGTAATTCCTTATTGTATGTTGAACAAAAATTGATTTTCCCTAAATTTGCCGTCCAATCAATAATTAAACCATAATGGGAAGAATATTTGAAGTAAGAAAAAGTGCCATGTTTGCCCGCTGGGATAAGATGGCTAAGAATTTTACCCGTATAGGTAAGGAGATAGCCATTGCTGTAAAAGCTGCAGGGCCAGATCCCGAAAATAACCCGGCACTGCGAAGATGCTACCTGAATGCCAAGGCCTGTAATATGCCCAAGGACCGTGTAGAAGCGGCGATCAAGAGAGCGATGGGTAAGGATACCAGCAATTATGAAGAGCTTATGTATGAAGGCTATGCACCACACGGTATTGCTGTTTTGGTGGAGACTGCGACAGATAATCCAACCCGTACAGTTGCCAATGTGAGAATGCATTTTACAAAAGGGCATGGTTCATTGGGAACAACCGGCAGTGTTGCTTTTGGTTTTACCCACATGGCCGAGTTTAAAATAAAGAACGAAGGCGTTGATGTTGACGAACTGGAACTGGAACTGATTGATTTTGGTCTGGAAGAGATTGGAGAAGATACCGAGGGGCATGTTATCATTCGTACCCCGTTTAATGAATACGGCAATATGAGTAAGGCTTTGGAAGATAAAAAAATTGATGTGGTAAGTGCCGAGCTTACCTGGGTACCCGGTAATATGATGGAACTGGATGAAGAACAAAGCAACGAGGTTTTAAAAATGGTTGACAACCTGGAGCAGGATGATGATGTGCAGAAAGTATATCATAACCTGAAATAAAACCTAATTGTTTATTTCTTTTTGGCATAGAAGACCGGGAGTGCCAGCTTGTATTTTACAGCCAGCAACCTGATGATAAAAATCAGCAGGATACAGATAATTTTTGCCGCATCATTATTAAGACTGCTTGCCTTAAGCACAAAATAAAAAAGACCGCCAATGATGCTGGCCAGCGCATAAATTTCCTTACGGAAAACCAATGGCACATTATTCAACAACACATCTCTTATAACACCGCCAAAGCTTGCGGTAATAGTGCCCAAGGCAATACAGACACCCACACTAAAATTCAGTTGCATTGCTTTTTCTATACCGATGATGGTGAAGAGTCCTAGCCCCAGCGCATCAAACAAAAACAAAGTAGTGTTTAATTTTTTTAGCCATTTACTAAAGATCATGCTGCCGATGGCTGCACCAAAAATAACAACCGTTGCTGTTTCATCACGTAGCCAGCCAACCGGCAGGTTGCCAATCATCACATCACGTAAAGTTCCGCCACCAATTGCTGTTACAAAAGAAAGAATAAGTACGCCAAAAGGGTCAAGTTTTTTTTCCATGGCGAAAAAAGCACCTGATACAGCAAAGGAAAATGTTCCTAAAATATCAATTGCGTGGAGAACTTCTGAATTCATTCGTTGGTTTCTTTATACCTGATATTTATTTGAGCATTGGTCTTGTAATCTGAAGAGACTCTTAACTCATGTCTTTCGTTACCTGCAAAAATTAACATTAAAGCTGTATTGGGAGGAATACTACCCAAATTATTTGCCATCAGTTCAATTGTATTTACCGTATCTGTTTTATTTACTGGGAGTATGATTTCAAATGGCTTTGCACTCAAGGCTATACTGTTTATTATCATGTTACCATTGTAAAACACGGTAACTGTATCGCCATCAATTTCGCCGTTATCATAAAGTACCAGCCTGATGCTATCTGCTTGTGTTACCAGTGTTTCAATCAGCGCAGACTCCCTGCTTTCCTTTATGACTTTTAAATCAATTGGGGTTGCTTCGGCAGGTTGAACCTGAATTGGAACTGGTGCTGTAAAAACGGTATCCTTTACCTCTGCTATTTTTTCCTCAGGTTTTTCTTCAGCTTTAATTACTGCAACCTCATTTTTATAAAACTCAACTTTAGCCGCTATAAGTTTTGTGGTATCAATTTGTTCACTTATTTTTTTATACCAGATTAATTGTGGCATACCCATCGACATGATTTTGGCACCGGTAGTTTTAGGGCCTAACTTTCCCCTTAAATATTCAACCCCTTGTTTTTCGGAATATATAAGATCGTAAGTACTTAAAGAATGAAAAAAACTTTTTTCAATAAAACTCGGATTTAATCCAACCAGTTTTTTTGATGACTCATTGTAACTACCAATGAAATTTGCTTTGCAATGGCCCAATCCGGTATCATACGTATATCCAAAACATGAATCGTTTATCTGAAGTATTACCAGTTTATAGTAATTACCACCTGCACCGCTCTCCCAGGTACCGGTAAGGTTTTGTGCAGAAACTGCAGACCCAATAAGCAGGATGTACAGGATTAGTATTAATCTACATTTCATAAAATGATTTACTCCTGCATCATATCTTTTATCACCGCCACAATATCTTCTGTATTTGGTTTGCTGAAATAATCGCCATCGCTGCCATAAGACGGACGATGTGCTTTTGCAGTTATAGTTCTTGGAGAAACATCTAAAAATTTATAGCCTCCCTGTTCTTCCATCACTTTATTGAACATGTATGCAGCAGCACCGCCCGGCACATCTTCATCAACAAAAACAATACGGTTTGTTTTTTTAAGTGACGCTACAATTTTATGATTGATATCAAAAGGCAATAATGTCTGCACATCCACCACTTCGCAACTGATACCCATTTTATCAAGTGTTTCTGTTGCTTCCAGCACAATCCGTAATGTAGAACCATAAGTCACAATAGTTACATCAGCACCTTCCTTTACAATCTCAGGAATACCTAACGGCACAGTATAGGCCATTAGGTTAGAAGGTAATTTTTCTTTTAAGCGATATCCATTCAAACACTCTATCACCAATCCCGGATCGTTGCCTTGCAGCAAGGTATTGTACATGCCCGCCGCCTGAACCATATTACGCGGCACACAAACATACATACCTCTCAGGGCATTTATGATCATGCCCATTGGTGAGCCGCTGTGCCAGATACCTTCAAGCCTGTGCCCTCTTGTACGTACAATCAACGGACAACTTTGCTGTCCTGCAGTGCGGAAATGTGTTGTACAAACATCGTCGCTGAGTGGCTGCAAACCGTACAATAAATAATCGAGGTATTGAATTTCGGCAATGGGACGTAAGCCCCTTAGTGATAAACCTATTCCCTGCCCCATAATGGTAAGTTCACGAATACCTGTATCAAAAATCCTTTCCTT
>JBATAS010000280.1:0-33721 GCA_049661965.1 Ferruginibacter sp.
ACGGGATATATAGCTTCAATCTTTTTATTAACTTCTTCCTTCAAATTATTTTCAAGAATATATATTTCACATTGCTGATCAATGGCGGCATTCATAAAAAATGCAAGCAGCATAGGCGCCGGGCCATTGATGGTCATGCTCACCGATGTTTTGGGGTCGCACAAATCAAAACCGCTGTAGAGTTTTTTTGCATCATCAACCGTAGCAATACTTACGCCGCTGTTTCCAACCTTACCATAAATATCAGGGCGATGGCCGGGATCTTCGCCATATAAAGTAACGCTGTCAAACGCAGTGCTGAGGCGCTTTGCAGGCTGGCCTACACTTACATAGTGAAAACGCCTGTTCGTTCTTTCAGGTCCGCCTTCGCCGGCAAACATTCTTGTTGGGTCTTCGCCTTCCCTCTTTAATGGAAATACTCCGGCGGTATATGGAAATTCACCCGGTACATTTTCCTGCAACTGCCATTTTAAAATATCGCCCCAGTCTTTATATTTTGGTAAGATGACTTTTGACAAAACAGTGCCTGATAAACTTTTATAAGTAAGCGGCTGCTTAATTACTTTATCTCTTACTTTAAATTCGTAAAATTCTTTTTTGTAACGCTCAACAACATCTGGCCACGCTTCGATGATTTTTTTACATTCAGGATTCAACTGTTCTTCTAAAGATGTTTTTATTTTCTGCAGCTCGTCCTTAACAACCGCTGACAGGGCTGAAGCCGCTGTCAGGGTTCCTTCAAGCTGATACAATTTTGTAGCGATGGCCGCCTGATCATTCACCCATCCATCATAATCGGCAATGGTTTCAGCAATCTCACTCAAATACCTTACCCTTTTAGGCGGAATGATAGTTGACTGACTGAAAGTTTCTTTTGTATGTACATGATGTTCTATCTCACCATGAAACTTTACGCCGGTTTTTTCAGCGATCTTTTCCATCAATCTTTCAAACAGTTCATTTACACCAGCATCATTAAATTGTGCAGCAATGGTTCCAACAACCGGCAACTCTTCATCTTTAGCACTGAACAAACTATGGTTGCGCTTGTATTGTTTACGCACATCATGCAAGGCATCCAACGCACCGGCTTTATCAAATTTATTCAGGCAGATCACATCGGCATAATCAAGCATATTTATTTTCTCAAGCTGTGATGGAGCACCGTATTCAGGTGTCATCACATACATACTGATATCTACATAATCTAAAATGGAAGCATCGCTTTGTCCCACACCGGCGCTTTCTAAAATGATGAGATCATAATTTGCCGATTTACAGATATCAATGGCTTCCTGCACATATTCACTCAATGCCTTATCGCTTTCTCTTGTTGCCAAACTACGCATATAAGCTCTTGGTGAAGAGATGGAGTTCATCCGGATACGATCACCAAGTAAAGCGCCGCCGGTTTTTTTCTTTGACGGATCAACAGAAATTACAGCGATTGTTTTATCGGAGTAAGCATTTAAAAAGCGACGAACAACTTCATCAGTAACACTACTTTTTCCTGCACCGCCTGTTCCGGTAAAACCTAAAACCGGAATCTTTTTATCTTTTTTTTGCTGACCGTTTTCCGGCGTTAATCCGTTTTCAACATTTGTTATTTCTCTTGCTATCCTTCTTACATCATGCACTTCTCCCAACGTCATGGGTGTTTTATATTCACCATTTCCGTTCAGGTTATAGTCACAGGTTTTTACCACATCTTCAATCATCCCCTCCAACCCCATCTTTCTTCCGTCATCAGGACTGTAAATTCTGGTGATGCCATAATTATGCAGTTCCTCAATTTCCGATGGAAGGATTGTTCCGCCGCCGCCGCCAAATATTTTTATATGTCCGCAACCATTTTCATTCAACAGGTCTTTCATGTATTTAAAAAACTCAACATGCCCGCCCTGGTAACTGGTAATGGCGATGCCCTGCACATCTTCCTCAATGGCGCATTCAACAATTTCGGCCACGCTGCGGTTATGACCCAGATGAATAATTTCGGCACCCTTGGCCTGCATGATGCGACGCATGATATTGATTGCAGCATCATGCCCATCGAATAATGCCGCTGCTGTTACTATCCTTACTTTATGCTGAAGTGTGAAACTCATACTGAAATCAATTCGTTAAATATAACTGAACACAATTACATCTATAGGAAAAGATGTAATGTGAATCATCACAAATTTACAAATTAATGATTTCAATCTCCCGGATTATTTACCGGCGCTTCTTCTTAACGAACCAAAATCAAGATAACTGCCTACTGAAAAATTAGCCGGGCGGTAGTTAAACGGATCATAAGCTGCAAGTAGAGAAAAAGAGCCCTGAAATTCGAACCGCAGGCCTGGTACATTTTTAAACCCGAAACTGCTTACAAAAGCAGGTTCAAAAAAGAATTTGGCACGGTAATCCAGGTTGCTAAGCTGATAATCGGAAAGCTGGTTGGCAGTATAGTTTGTTTTAATGGAATTAAATTTTACAAAACTTCCTCTGAGCGCTATGGAAGTGCTGAAGCTTCCTTTGCTGCGGAATACAAATGCAGGCTGTACATAAAATTTCAAAACATCTGACTCATGAAAATAATCGCCATAAACAGAATGATCGGTAAAGCTGAATTTTCCAAAACCGGCACCTCCTAACACCTGAAAGAAAGCCGTCTTCCGTTTGTTCATGGCAAAGTAATAACCGCCGCCAATTTCGGATAGATTACGCCTGAATTTTAAAGTAACTGAATCCGGGCCTCCGGTTGTTCTTTCCCAGCGCTGAAAATGACTGGCCTGTATAGCCCAGTTATCCGATAAAGCATAAGCTGCCTGGGCATCAAACCCATTGCTACGGGAATAAATGCGATGGTCATTGTAGGTTTCATCTGTGTGTGGATTTGTTGAATACGCTGCGCCAATTTTACCATCGCCTTTTTCGGTTAATACAGGCACATTATGTGCCGAGGGACTGTAGGCATACCTGGGAGTTTCGCATGCACTAAAAAAAACAAGCGCCAATAAGGCAGCGGCAATATTCATTTTCATAATTAAAGTCTTTAAGATTAAGTACGGTGATTTATTGAAATAATTTTTATTTCTCATGCGAAGATGCAGTATAAAGCCTGAATGCTGCATCCGGATTAAAATATTTTTTTGTGCAGGCAAAGATTTAAATCATTTGATGTGCTTTTTCAGCTTTGCAATATTAACAACTGCCCCTGCCGAGATATTCACAGCCCGATAATCAATAAATCTGCGGCTGATTAGTGCTGCAAAACCAAATTGCAGTTCAAATTGCAGGGCAGGAAGCTTATTGAAAGAAAAATTATTGATTATTGCAGGTTCCCAAAATGTACGTGGAGATGAAGTGAGTCCATCCAGTAAATAAACATCCTGTTCTGCGGCTGTATAGTTTGTTTTTATAGAATGATACCAGAGAATAACAAAACGTGAAACAAATGAACTGCTGAAATTTTTATTATACAGTAGTTGCAGGGCCGGTTGAATAAATAATTTTGTCACGCCTGCCTGATGATAACGGCTGTAATATCCGGTTGTTGCATCTTTACCAGCATCATCCAGCGTAAATTTTCCAAAACCAATACCGCCGGTTATCTGTACATATAATTTACTGCTATCCCTGATGGCAGTAAAATAGCCACCGCCAATTTCTGTTATGCTTCTTTTGTACCTAATGGAATTACTATCGATATAATAGGTGTCAATATCGCCGCTGGTTTTTTCGTAACGGCTGCTTTGGTTAAGCAAAACAAGCCAGTGATTATTTATTGCATAAGCTGCCTGTGCATCAAATCCATAACTGTATAAGTTTTTTACATCGCGGCCGCCAAATGATGAGTTGGAATAAAAAGCTGCAAGTTTTGAATCGCCTTTTTTTGTAAATACCGGAACATTAGTTGCAGCCGGGCTGTACATATATCTTGGGGAATAGCATGAAAAAAGCCAAAAGGTAAAAGGCAAAAGAAAAAAATATGTAGTATTGGTTTTCAATCAGCTCATTTTAAAAGTAAGTGCGGCAAACTGCTCAACACTTAAAGCTTCGGCTCTTTTTAAAAATATTTCGTCTTGCAAAATCTCGGCTGGAAATAAACTTTTCACTGCATTACGCATGGTTTTACGGCGCTGATTAAAAGCCGTTTTTACCAAAACCCAAAATGCCCGTTCGCTTTTATAGCTGAGTACGGTTGTTTTTCTTTTCATACGGATAACACCGCTTTGCACTTTAGGTGGTGGATCGAAACATTCGTTGCTCACGTCAAATAAATAATCAATTTCGTAATAAGCCTGCATCAATACACTTAATACGCCATACACTTTACTTCCTTCCTTTGATGCTGCCCGTTGTGCCACTTCTTTTTGAAACATGCCGATGATGCAGGGTACATCATCTTTCCACTCAAGTATTTTAAAAAGAATTTGTGTAGATATATTGTACGGGAAATTACCAATTACGGTAAAAGGTTCATCAAACGGTTTTTCCATATCCAGAAAACTCTGATGAATGATCTTATCTTCAAGTGAAGGATATTTTTTGCTTAGATACACTACTTTTTCTTCGTCCAGTTCCACAGCTTTAAAATCAACATCAGGCAAAAGCATCAAATGTTTGGTAAGAGCTCCAGCTCCGGGTCCTACTTCCAGTAAGTTTGAAAAACTATCTTCTTTTAAAACATCAAGTATTTTCTGAATTACATTTTCATCTTTTAAAAAATGCTGCCCCAGTGATTTTTTATGTGTATACATTACAACAAAAATAGCATCTAATATTCATTATATGCGTTAATGCAGTTGCTGTTAAACTCAAAGCCATTTTCAGAAAATAAATATGTCAACCGGATTTAAGAACCAGAAGGTAAAGGATACTTTATTTCACCGCTTTATAGTTCCATTGAAATGAAATGCCTGCATAGTAGTTTCTTTTAGCAGCTGCATTATAATAACGCCCGGCGGCCGCATTAATATCATTACCCAAACTGTAAGTTTCATTAAGCAGGTTATCAATACCTGCATAAAAGTTTAATCCTATTTTAGTTTTTATGGCAGGCTTCCACCCTGCACGGCAACCCAGCAAATGATATTCGCCTGCCGAAACAGTATTGGCATCATTTAAAAATATCGGGCTTGCATAATAGTATGTACTGTTAAAGTAAACATTTTTGGTAAACCGCAGATCGGCTAAAACTGAAACTGTATGTTTTGGCACACTGGGTAAATATTTACCCGAATAATCAGTTGTGCCTTTTTTAAAATCTCCGTATTTAAAGCCGTTAATTGTATAGGCTGTCTTTACTAACATGGAACTGATAATCCCTTTGTTGAAAGAAGTGGTATAATCTGCACTTAGTTCAATTCCTTTTTGTTTGGCATTACCGGCATTAACAAAATAATCGGCATTAGCGCTATCTTTCCTTGTAACTAATGCATTTCTTAAATTAAAATAAAAGACAGTTGCTTCAAAATGCAATTTTTGTTTCAGTAAAGAAATACTGCCGCCTGCTTCATAATTAATTCCTTCTTCAGCCTCTAAAAATGTGCTGATTTCTCCTGTTGACGGAAGTAATTCAGAAATGGTTGGAGGAGAAAAACCTTTAGACGCACTGGCAAACATTGTGGTATTGTTTTTAAAGTTTTTTTGCAGGGCCACTCTTGGCGAAAACTCGCTTTTGTATGAACGGGTCTGCTGCAATACAGGGTATTCACTCAATCTTACAAATTCAACTTTGGCCTTACTCATGCTTACACCGGCTGTTATGATCCAGCTATTATTAATACTTACATCGCCCTGTAAAAAAACACTGGTAGTTTTATACTTTATATCATCATTGGTTTGCAGGGTATCGGGGTTACCGTTCTTATTTTGAAAAACCTGTGTGTTGTAAAAGCCACTCTGAAATTCTCCACCAGCTACAAACTGTAATCTGGTTTCATTAATTTTTTTCTCATAAATAAAAGAAGTTCTTCCTCCAAAGCCAGGCTCATTACGGCATTCGTAATTACGTATAGTTGGATTTTTTATTTGCGAAAATGTACCATAAATACTTGTTGTATTTTTAAAACCCGCTGCAAATTTGTAACTGTGGCTAATACCTGCGGTAAAGTTTTTCTGATAAATGGTTGCTTTAGATTCATCAGCACCAGGAAAAACTCCGGCTGCAGGCCTGGCCTGTTTTGGATTGGCTGCAAACTGCGCCAGATTTAACCCGCCGGGTGTTTGGTAATATAAATTATTATATAAAATACTGGAAGTAAGTTGTTGTTTATCGGAAATTTTAAATTGCGTAACCAGGCTTAGATTATCTTTTTTGTTTTTAGTATGGTCACGGTATCCACCGCCTTCATTATGAGCATAGGTAAGAAGTGAACGGCTGTTTTTTTCACCAAAACCAACAGATGCTAAAATATTCTGCAGACTATAACTGCCGGTTACATATTCAATTTTTGCAACGGGGTTCCATACATTTTCAAAACTATGCATTAAAACCAATCCTCCTGTTCCTGCTCCATATAAACTTCCGGCAGGACCTTTAACTATTTGAATACTGGAGAAATTATTAAAAGCAAACTGGTTAAAATAAGTGTTACCACTGGGGTCAGTTACAGGAATATCGTTCCAGTAAACTTTTACATTTCGTACACCAAACGGGGAACGCAATGAACTGCCACGTATATTGATGCGGTAACTGCCAGGAGATCGTTCTTCCATGCGTACACCGGCAATTGTATTAAAAGAATTTACCAGCGATACTTTATTATATCTGTCGGCATTGGTATTGTTTAACAGCTTTACAATGGTTCCGGAATTAATAACCCTGTTTTGTTCAAAAGCTGTAATTACAACCTCATTAAGGGTAAGCGCCGTATCAATAATTGTTTTATCCTGGGCAAAACTGAATTGCTGCAGCAGGATGAAAATAAAAAGAAGTGATAGATAATTTTTCATCTGAGTAAGACTAAAGATTCATGTTAAAAACGAAGCAACATCTTTTGAGCATATTAGGGTTCTCAAAAGTTTTAAATATGATTTTATTTATAGTTTCTGGAATTTAGTTTCGCTGTCAATATTCGTTCCTGAAATTTTTAAGTAGTATGAACCTGCTGCCAGGCTGTTTATATTAATTACAAGCTCGTTACTTCCTTTTTTCAACAGTGCTGTATTACTCATGATTACACGGCCGCCGTTATCAATGATCTGCCAGGCTGCATTACCTGCTGCAGGCGAAATAATCTTTGCCTTAAGTTCGCCGATTGCAGGGTTTGGAGAGATTGTAATTCCTCCTTTAATTTCAGGCAAGGTAACTTTTATTGTATTTGAATATTTATACAAGCCACCTATGTCAACCATCTTAAGTCTGTAAAATGCATATTGCGATAGCAAGTTGGTAACATCAGCATCTGTGTAGTTGTAACTGGTTTCCGTTGATGAATTACCTGTTCCTGCAACCGTTCCTATCTGATTAAATTGCCGGCCATCATCGCTTCTTTCAATATCAAAGTGTGAAGAATTAATTTCATTGGCTGTTTTCCAGTTAAGCAATGTAGCAACATTATTTTGCAACGTACCGGTGAATGTGAGCAGGTTCAATGGTACGGTTATATTATTGGCAGCAAAATAAAATGAAGAGAATCCGGAAACATTTACCTGCAATACATAACCATTTACGCCATGTGCAAGGTCGGCAGCAAGCGTGTTCACAGGATTGAGCATCGTTGTATTAGCCCCAATTGCCGGGCCGCAGGGATCATTATTTTTTAAAATTTTTAGCTGATTGATATTGGTTATTCCGCTTAAAGGATCGGCAGCCAGGTCATCGTACTCAGCTTTAGAAATATAAAGCCTTAGTTTAACCGGAGTAGCAAAACTGGTAACAGCCGGTGAAATGGTAATATTTCTGTCCAGATAGCGGGTACCGTTGCTAATACGCAACGAACCGGAATTTTTATAGAAAGATGAAGTGACTAATCCAAGATTCTGCCCCATGGCATTTATTTCGGCCATAATATTTCCATCGGGACCGGTAATAGGCACCCAAAGAAAATTATTACTGTTGTCAATAGTAACCTGCGTACCTGTATTACAAGTATTAACAGCCGCATCAGTAACATCAATAGTTTTAGGTATAGAGCTTAATCCACCAGCATCCGCATAACCCAAAAATGTATATTTTATTACACAGCCGGGGCAGGCAGGTACTGTAGGATTGCCAACCCCCGGCCCCGAGGTGGCAGAACTATTATCCATAACCAAAAAGATATCTTTTCCATTGGGGGCAAATGCCAAATCCCTGTATCGGTTAGTACTTTGAAAATAAGTAACAGTATCGCCTGTATTACCAAATGCAAGATTACTGGGCAGCGTTGTGGTACCTGTTGCACCAAGTTTTAATCTGATCAAACGCCCCCATTTTAATCCGGCAGCAACTAATGATCTTTTCCAGCCCGGAATAATTGTATTAGAATAAATGTCCAGGCCCGACCAACCTTCCGAATACCAGTTTGCATTGCCAGGATTAGTTTGCCAGGTATTGGTAATTGAAGCATTGCCGGGTGCATATGCCGAAAAAAGGGGGTCCTTATATAAACCATTACCGCTTGCATCAATTTGTGTTTTTCTGGTGGCTTCGTTACCTATTGGCGGACATGATGAATTTCCACCATTATCAGTAAGAGGAGCGCCTGCGGATACGCTTGTATTTGTACCAGGATTAAAATTTCCGTTATAGTTGCCATCAGCTACAAAACCTATAACCAAAGGATGTCCATAATTTTTAAATGACTCTATTGCATTTATTTCGTCATCGCTATATGGTCCATGGGAGGTGCCATATAAAATGTTGGTAGTTGTATCGTAAGCAAAGCCCTGATTATTTCTTATGCCAATACTATATACAGCACTGGTAGCAGTATATGGATTATCATTTGGTGTCCAGGCAGCTAACCCCGGATCGCCATCTGGCAAAAGATTAAATCTTAATATTTTGCCTTCATAAACTGAGGGATTTTGTGCTTTATTCGGCCTCAACCTGTTACCAAACTGACCGGCACCCATGTCTCCCTGTGCATAAAAAAGATAATTAGTACCACCTGTGGTAAGAGGTGCGATAATCATCCGTTGCGAATTATGATCGCTGCTGCCAGGTAAAGTATCGCACAATGAAACAGGCGAACCTAACCGACCTGTTACCGTATTATAAGTGAACCTGACCAACCGGTTGGTATAAAAAATTCCGTTTGGCGAGCTACCTCCATCAGAACTGTATATATAAGATATGTAAACATAGTTTTGTGGCGTAACCGGATCAAGAAATTTTGGATGAACAGCTAAACCTGCCAAGCCTCCCTGTGCTCCCGAACCATTATTAAACTGGCAGTTAAAAACGCGGTCAGGTGCAGGTAAAAAAGTGCTGTTCTGCGAAATATCAAGTACAGTAGTTCTTGCTCCTGTGCCGGGGTCAATTTTATATACTTTATACCCTTTCGATTCTGTAATCCATAAATTATTATCGGGGCCGTAAGTAACTTCCCAGGGGTAATTAAGAATTCCTGCTGCTGAAAGAACAGTTTGTTTAAAAACCTCACCCATACGACTGGCCGGAGGCGCTGTTAAGCATACATTGAAAGTTGCATTATTATCTGGTATTACGGTAGTATTAATTCTGAAATAATAGAGATTGCCCGGTATTAATCCATTAAATGTTCTGGCCAAATTTATATTATTACAACCACCGGTTGCAGTTCCGTTTATAGTACAATTATTTGTGTTAAAAAGTTCAATATAGGTATTGGTTGTACTTAAATTAGAGGAAGCAGTTAAATTAACTTTAATGGTAACAGTATATGATGGAACGGTAAACTTATACCAAACATCCTGCCTGTTCCCACAAGCACTGCCCGAAGGGTTTGTTGCTGTTGCCTGATATAAACTTCCATTTGTAACCGAACAGGCTGTACCAACCTGAAGAGTGATTGCACTTGCACAGGTATTATTGGCAGGCTGCGCCAATATATCTCCTGAAAGAAATAAAAGGAAAAAAGGCAGAAGGATATTAATAATGGATTTCATAAACAACCAGACTTAAAGTAGATACTTAGAGGTCTCACTATATGCTAACATTAATGACCTGCAAATAACCATAATACTGCAGTATTAAGAAAAAACGACCTTTTATTATTATAAATATACTAAAGAACTGCGTCGAAAACAAGGCAATAAAAATTATCTCAATTCGTTTGTTGTACTTTTTTCAGCATTTGCCTTCCTTTTATTCAGTATCTATTTATACCCCGAACCCGATTTTTTCTGAAACAGCCTTCCCATGAAACTCAATACCTGCTTAAGTATATTTCATCTTTTAAAAATGATGTATAAAAAACACCCCTGCCTGAGGCAAGGGTGTTTTATCTCTAAAAAAAGATACTTACTTAGTTAATATCAGTTTTTTTGTAACAATCTCATCATTTATCATCACCTGCAGTGAATAAACTGCATTACTGAATTTACTGAGATCATCAAGTTGTATTATATTTTCACCTTTCAAAACTCTTTTAGTTTCAAGCAAGATTATTTTACCCAGGTTATCAATAATACGCAGGGTAACTACTGACTCCTGATTTGCATAAAACCTGACTGAAACATAATGGCTTGCCGGGTTTGGTGAAACCGTAACTTCTGTTTTAACTTGATTTTTCCTTATCGGCAGAATGTTACTAAACCTTATTGTGCCATTCTTACCTATTACCTTTATACGGTAATACAACACATCTGCATTAACATTACCAACAAAATCTGTTTTCGTAAACCTTTGCTGAACATTTAATGAAACAGGGTCGGATACAGTTCCGGTTTTAATGTAATTGTTGTTATCTGAACTTCGTTCTATTTCAAAACGATCTACAGGTTCAGATGCAATAATTGTCCAGTTAAGCAATACCTGGCCACTTTGTAAAAGGCCTGAAAGCTGCAGGAATTGCACAGGTAATACCACGCCTACGTAACGCCAGTCACGGTTAGTTTGTGCAGGTACTTTTTTCTGTACAGTACATCTTGAACCTGGTGTTGCATCACCAACAAGGCTGCCATTGGTACCCATCATATACGATGTTCCACTTAGGTCGGTTACAGAGTTTAATGAATCAAAACGGTTATCAAGGCCATCTCCATCGGTATCTAAACCGGTTAAGGTTATATTATCATCTGCTATGCCATTCAGGTTAAAATCATTTCCTTCTACAATATCGGGCTGGCCATCACTGTCAGAATCAAGATCTCTGTAATCAGGAACGGTATCGCCATCATGATCGTAAACAAAAATACCCGAGCCCCCAAAGCCGACAAAACTATCATAGATGTCAGCTATACCATCTCCATCGGTATCTGCCGTTGTAGGCAGCTTATAAGTGGCTGTGGGCTGAGCTTCTATATTATCCGGTATACCATCATCATCCGAGTCTATATCCAGATAATCAGGATAAGAATCTGAATCAGTAAAAGTTAATGGCAATGATGGTAATCCTGAAATTATGGTTGACCAGCCATTAGTTCCAATGGCTCCATCTATTCTTCCATTATAATCTGCATCCGAAAAACCGGCTTCAATAACATCCACAATTCCATCAGCATCACTATCCAGATCGTAGGCGTTTGGCCTGAAGTCCCGATCTTTATTTTTATTGGGATAGCTGTCTGCCCTTCCATCATTATTTCCATCGGGCCCGGTTATTAACAGGCCTGATATATTAATATAACTATCATGCAGGCCATCTCCGTTGGCATCTATAAAGCCATCAATTTTTCCATTGTTGTTTGCATCTGGCCCTCCGGCTTCAACCACATCAGGTATACCATCGTTATCACTATCCAGATCGAGGAAATTGGGTACTCCATCTCCATCAAAATCGGGAATATTTAAACCCAGACCCGAATTATACGCATTGCCCAGGTTAGCATCTAACTGGTCCGAAAGTCCGTCGCCATCAGCATCAGTAAAGTTATCAATCTTGCCATCACCATCTGTATCAACGCCATAAGCCTCAACTACATCAGGTATGCCGTCGTTATCACTATCGAGATCAAGCATATTTATTATGCCGTCCAGGTCAGTATCAAACCTGTCATCAATTCCATCTGAATTCGTATCTATACGACCAGGGAAAGTTGTATCCAGATAATTTGGAATTCCATCATTATCTGAATCTCCATCGGCCTGAAAATTATCATTGATAAAATCATTATTATAATCTACAAAACCGGGATAAGCGGGATCGTAGGCATTAATCAGGCTATTACTGTTATGATCCAGAAATGCGGCTGCCATATTACTCTCCACCCAATCAGGTATTCCGTCTCTGTCTTTATCAATATTACAGGATATAAAAACAGTTACAGCCTGGCAGGCTGTTATATTACAATCTCCTTCGGCCCGTACATAATAAGTAGTAGTTACTAACGGGCTTACATTTATTGTTGATCCTGAGCCTACCAATGTTCCAGCACAAGATCCGGTATACCATCTCCAGGTGGCATTGCTTCCCAGGCTGCCACCAGTCATACTTAAACCAACAGATATACCTGGACAAATATTGTTTTTATTTTTATCAGCCGATGTGGGCGCTACTGAAGGAACTTTTCCGGTAAGTAAAATACCCGGAGAATTAAACCGGCAATTAAGGTTTCCCATATTTCCCATAGCTGCAACAGCCAACATATAATATTTACCTGTATCTGCAGCCAATACCGGATTAATGGTATAAGTTGATGACGTTGCTCCTGGAATATCAACATATGGGCCTGCTAATGCAGTAGCTACCTGCCATTGGTATTCTTTAGCACCGGGGATAGCTGCAGGATCTGTTAATGTTCCCGTAAACACTGATGATGCTCCAATACAACCTGCTACTGCATTTACATCCACTACCGGAATGGGATCGCAGGAACCGAATTGAATATCATCAATAGCCAGGTCGTTTCCACAACCCCCGGGACCATCGTTTAGCAACTCAAAAAGAATTGAGGTGTACGTTCCCGGACTTACAAACTTTAAACCGTATTGCTGCCAGCTTGTACTGGTAATGCTGCTGGTTGATACTTCGGTAATAATTAAGCCCGATCCGGCATCAATAACCCTGATCTTTATTTTGGGGTATTTAAAGCCGCCAAAACCATCGCATAATGTTTGATAAGCCGCATTACCTACAAAAGCTGCATAAAATGAAATGGAATATTGCTGACTTGGGCAAAGCGTATAATGAAATCCGCCTCTGTACATTTTAGTATTATTAGCATCAGCATTTACAAGTAACATTCTTCCGTTTGCATTTCCGGTATGGTCCGACATGCTTACAAAATAAGTAGTGTTTGCATTTTGCGAATTTCTGGTTAGTGTATACGTTTCTATAGGAATAGGTGGCGTTGTACTGCCTGTATAGGCAACCTGGTTTGCTAAAAGTGTAACACCTGCACCCAATACAGGCGATGGAAGTGCAGTTGCCAATACAGTACCGCTGCCAAAATTCTGAGAAAACAATACCTTGGTAAGTGAAACACAAGGTGGTGTTTGCGGAGTTACAGAAATTAACAGTGGAGTTGGTTGATTTTCACCTGTATCATCAGGCTTATCATTAGCATTTAAATCGGGATCGTTACCATTGGTAGAAATATCTTTAAGGCTGTTATTATTAAAATCTGTTGCAGTAACCGCTGCACTATTATTATACACTATACCAGAAAGTATGTTAGATAATCTGCAGGAAATTCTTATAGTGAAACTGCTGTTGGCAACAGGGTAATTAGGTAATGTTGGAGAGCCACTTAAAAGATTATAATTTGTTGCCAGAGGCCCGATACCGGTATATAAAGGGTTTACAGTATAACCATTGGGATTTACCGGAATGGTTACAGAAACATTGCTAACATTAAGAGCTCCGTTTATATTGGAAAGCGTATCCTTTACCTGGATACCGGTAACATCCATATTACCATAGTTTTTTATCACAATATCATATACCACATCATATTGGTTTGGCGTGCCTGTAGGTGTAACAGAAACCAGTGATTTTGCAACGCCAACACCAGAAACTACAGTAGCAAAATCTACCGTTTGATATACGTTTGTTGGTGCATTGTTTTTTGTAATAGGGGCATTAGCTGCAGTTAAAGGGTTAATTTCTTCAAAAGGGCATCCCCCACCCGAATAAGCTGCAATGGTTTCGCCTTCGGCATAGGTAAGTCCAACAAAATTATTACTTGTACGAACTGTGTCAATATAGGTACCGGTAAGAAAAGAACCTGTTCCGGTATATGCAGCATAATTTGGCGTAAATAATTTATTATCCACCACAAAAAACATCTGGCCCGATGGAGACATAGCTACGTCGCCGCTGCCTGTTTGATAAATTTTAGCGCCACCGGTTAAATTGAGCGTATCTGCTCCGCCTAAAACCCCGGTAGTAAAATCAATTGACCTGATCATTGCTTTATGGGGAACTCCGTTTGGCTCACCGGTAAACTCAAGCAGGTAACCGTTGCCATTATTATCAAACGCTACACCAAGAATATCTGCAGGAAAAGAACGAACGGTATCTAACTTATTAGCTGCTGTGCCGGGGCAGGTACCTACCGGCCAGCTCCAGGCATAAGTAGTTACAGGCGCCGTTAACCTGGTCCATAAAAAATAAATTCTGTGATCTTTTGGATTAAATGAAACACTGGAAAGATTGGAAGTAAACCTTTGCGTTCCATTAGCCGGGCTACCAATCCTGAGCTGAGGCACACAGTTATTTACCAGGTTACCTGCCACACCTGTATGGGCATTTTGTATAGTATTGGTAGCGCCATTATAATTATAAAAATGTATTTGCTGTGTTCCGCTTCCGCAACTAACCCTGCCAACGGCAAAGGGATAACTTTTGGTAGCAGATTGAGCCAGGGCAAATTGTATACTGGCTATAGAAAGCAGAAAAAAGAATATAATTTTTTTCATACTATTGTTAGTTTTATTGTTAAGCAGCATTTATTTTAATGGCGTATCATAAATTTATCTGTTCCTGTAATCTGCCCGTTAGTGATTATCTGTGCTATGTACAGGCCAGCAGGCAAATAACTCACATCATAATGCACAAAACTGTTTGTGGTCATCGATTCAATTACCTGTTTTCCTTCAGCATTAATAACACGCACAATTACTTTATCACGGTTGGTATTTGTAAAATTGATATTAACCACATCAGAAACCGGATTTGGCGAAACAATCAGACTTTTAGCCGTCGTTTGCCTTATTATTATTATTTCGGAATAATGCATATTGCCTCCAACAGCGTAAATTTTAGCCCTGTAATAAGTCGCCGGCGAAAAAGGTAAAGCATCGGTAAGGCGGTAATTTTTTACAGAACCATTTGCTGAATTATTTATCATTTCGCCTGCTTCTGTAAAATCTGTTCCGTTTGCACTTTTCAATAAAACAACTTTGCTGATGGTTTCATTACCGGCAAGAGAAAGGTTCAACTGATTGCCTGTTGCCGTTTTATTTCCAAAAAACTCAATTCCGTTAACAGCCAGCGGTGCGCCTGAGTTGCTGATAGTTCCATTTGCCATGGTTACGTTATCGGGATCGAAAGTTACTGTAGACGGGAAAAAAGAAAGATCATAACTCACGAAATCAGCACCAGGTGTTCCAATACCTTCATTATTCAAGCCTGCCCTTGCCAACTGTGTTGGAGAGACATGATAGATTACCACCGTCGTATCTGCAGTATTGGCTGCATTGGCAATTTTTAATACAACCGGCATTGGCATAAAAGGATTTGCTACGGGGTTCCTTGTTTGATTTAATGTAAACTGTATTGTTTTACCAACAATGTAGCGTTGCCCTGTATAATCGGTACGGCCTGTACCGTTTACCCAGGCATTAAAAAAAGGGGTAAGATTTACACCAACCATTTGGTTTTCCATATTCCTTTGTAAATCTGCTGTTGTTGCGGATTTATATGCTAATAAAGGATCTGACAGATAGTCACGGCAGCCCTGAAAAAAATTATTATCACCCATCATAGCCCTTAACATAGATACAATCATGGCTCCCCGTTGATAAACTGCATTATCATTATTAGTAGTCCACATTGCATTAGAACTGGCAATACTGGCAGCACTCAATAAAACGGGGGTAGTATTTGTTGCACGGGCGGTGGTTTTTATGGAGCCCCGGTGAGTTACCGGATTAGCGCCGATTGCAGGAACCAGTTCGGCTGCCAATACTTCGGAATATTTGGCAAAGCCTTCGGCCAGCCATAAATGATTCCAGGTAGAAAATGAAACCTTATCGCCCCACCACTGATGCCCAAGCTCATGTGCTATGGTTGACCAGCTTGTCATACTACCGCTGCTCATGGCCGAAAAAGTCTGATGCTCCATTCCCCCGCCCCAGCCAAACTGGTAATAACCATGCTTTTCATCGGCAAAGGGATAAGGGCCGAATTTATTACTAAACTCCACCAGTTCTGTTTTAGAAATATCCATCCGGGCCAAAGCTGTTGTTAAGGTAGAGGCGGACATATCAGGAAAAATATAGTACATCACCGGTACGTTTTTACCGGCAATATTTACTGAGCCTCTGTAATACCGTTTGTATTTGGCAACACCTAAGGCTACCAGGTAAGAAGCAATGGGGTATCTGTGTTTATATTTAAATGTTCTGGTACCGGCCGATATAGCTGAATCAACCAGCAGGCCATTCGTTGCTACCCAAAAAGTATCAGTACCTGTCCAGGGTACTGTCACATTAATATCAATTGAATCAATTTTATCCTGCATATCGGCCTTGCATGGCCACCAGTCTTTGTCTTCGTAAGTTTCCGATAATGAATAAACATACCAGTTGCCAAGGCCATCCTGTTTGCGTTGAAAACCCTCTGCCTGGCCTGATACGGCCGGCGGTGTTCCTGAATAAGTAATGCTTACAGAATCCAAAGTACCGGTGACAGCAATAGTTGAGGGTAAAGTGATATTTAAAATATTCACATTGCCACTTGATGGAAATGATTTTGTACAAACAGAACCATGGTAGTTGACTATCAGTGAAGCATTGTCAAATGAAGATTTCCGCAGATCAAAATTTATGGAAGAAACATTTGGCGAAATAGTTTTAAAGTAAGTGGTTATGGTACCGCTGATAACTTTGTTGGCCGTAGGGTTAAGGCTCCAGTTGCATCTTTGATATACTACATTTATATTGGCACCAGTACCGCTATAACCTGTTGACTGAGCTATAACCGGAGGTACAAAATTACCGGTATGTTGTGCCATAACCGGCTGGGCTAAAATCAGAAAAAAATTTAACAAAACTGGCAAAAGGTAGGGTTTTTGCATAGTAAGAACATTTTTTTTACTAAATAATTATTGGATTAACTATTATAAACGAGCTCCTGCTAAATTAATTGTGTTAAGCGTTATATATATTATCAATTTTACAATGTTTTTTTACGCTGTGGTTTTACGATAAAAAATACCCCTTTAAAATTGAAGGGGTATAACAAAAATTCAATTATATTTTTTACTTACCGGGTAAGCACTATTTTTTCAGTAATTACTTCCTCATTTATTTTAACCTGCAATAAATAAACCGCCCTGTTGTACTTTGATAAGTCATCTAACTGAATTGTATTATTTCCTCTTACAACCTTCTGAGTTTTTAAGAGCACTACCTGGCCTATATTATCAATCAATCGCAATGTAACTTCTGCGTCATTATCAACATCAAAATTTACCAGAACATAATCTTTAGCCGGGTTAGGCATTACAGTAACAACTCTTTGTATTTTCTGTACCCGTATTATTGCCACATTACTGTATTTGATCTCTCCGGCCTTACCAATAACTTTCAGGCGGTAGTAAATAATATCGCCGGTTACATTGGTAATATCGTCGGTTGCAGAAAAGCTCTGCAGCTGATTTAATAGAACCGTGCCGGCTGCCTGTGCCGTTTTGTAAAACCTGTTGTTATCAAAACTTCGTTCAATTTCAAATCGTTCAATTTCTTTTTCTGCAATTATCTTCCAGGTAAGCAACGCTGTATTATTTTGTTTTACAGCGGTGAAACTTAAAAACTGAACAGGCAATACAATACCAACATACCTCCAGTCCCTGTCGGTTTGTGCAGGTATTTTCTTTTGTACTGTTGTACGTGAGCCGGGTACAGGGTCGCCTGTAAATGTACCCCCAGTGCCCATCCGGTAAGATGTGCCTTTAATATTAGTTACCGAGGTTAAAGAATCAAAACGGTTATCAAGGCCATCGCCATCTGTATCTAAACCGGTTGGGGTTACATTATCATCGGCTAAACCATTCAGGTTAAAGTCATTTCCTTCTATGATATCCGGCTGGCCATCACCATCCGAATCAAGGTCCAGGTAATCGGGTGTGGTATCACCGTCATGATCATAAACATATATGCCCGAGCCGCCAAAACCAACAACATTATCGTAACTGTTTACCAATCCATCGCCATCAGTATCTGTTAATCCCGGCAATATATAACCTGCAGTTGACTGGCCTTCAATATTATCAGGTATGCCGTCATCATCCGAATCTATATCTAAGTAATCGGGATATGGATCTGAATCGGTAAACCTTAATGACAATGTTGGCTGTCCGGAAATTACGGTAGCCCAACCATTGGCACCTATTACTCCATCAATTACCCCATTTAAATTCGCATCGGGAAAACCTGCTTCAATTACATCCACAATACCATCGCCGTCACTATCCATATCATAAGCATTAGGACGGAAATCCTGGTCTTTGTTTTTATTAGGGTAATTATCTGCCCGGCCATCATTATTGGCATCTACACCCGTTTTTAATATGGCGGTAGCCAATAAAAAATTATCTGCAATACCATCGCCGTTAGTATCTGCAAAGCCGTCAACCAAAGCGTCGTTGTTTGTATCTGCCCCATAAGATTCTACAATATCGGGGATACCGTCGTTATCACTATCCAGATCAAGATAATTTGGAATACCATCAGCATCAAAATCCTGTGCCCCCAGGCCATTAGACGAGCCATTTACACCCGTATTATTGGCATCTACATTTTGTGAGAACCCATCATTATCAGTATCTGTATAATTATCAATAATACCATCACCATCAGTATCTACACCATACGATTCCACTACATCAGGTATACCGTCATTATCACTATCCAGGTCATACTGGTTTGGTATACCATCAAGATCTTTATCGGCTTTATCATTCACACCATCAGCATTGGTATCCAGCCATCCTTTCCAGAAATCGGTATCCTGAAAATTTGGAATACCATCATTATCGGCATCGGCGCCCCAATCAAAAAGATCGTTTACACCATCGCTGTTATTATCTACATATCCGGGATAAGAAGGTCTGTTCCAGTTTGGTAATCCGCCAACGACCACAAGTGCAAGAGGGTCATCAAACTCAACATAATCAGGTATGCCATCATTATCATCATCAATATCGGGACATACAGTTATAAAAACCTGTATCCTGGCCGTATCGGAACAACTTGCGCCATTGCTGTAATAAGCCCAGAAAACATTAGAAAAAGTTACCGGATTATACTGATTGTAAATATTAGCCGGAATAAAAGGCTTTGCAGAATAAAATGTATAACCTGCATACCTGCGCCATGGTAACATAACGCTTAAGTTATTACACTGATTTACCAGTAATGTATCTTTTGGCGAAAAACAGGGCCCCGAAACAGGTGTAATAACCGGTCCTTTAATTACACAGCCTGCCGTGCTTACACCACTTGAGTCGGATAACACGGTACCCGACCTTTTACCATTATAACCAATCCTGGCTTCGTTACGTAAAGAGCCCGAACAAGCCAGAATATCACAAGATGAAGCAGTAACTACATCAAAAGTTATATTGCCGCTAACACCAGGGCCAATATTACCACCACTTGAAGCATCGGCACCAACACCAATACGCAAAACAACCCTGTTATTAGCAAACTGATATTCAGCCTGGTCATCTGCCGCTATATCGGTTTTTGCTACTCCGTTTATTCGTATGCTGCCCGGAATAAAAGCAGAACCGGAAGGTATATTATCAATAATTACGGTATTAGTACTGGAATCGTTACCGGTATTATTATAATTTATCTGGTAACGTATGCTGTCTCCCGGTACCAGCAACCCACCATTTATATCTGTTGCAGTTTTATCAAAAGTAAACGACGGGTTGTACTGAGAGATAGAAGTTGTTAAAACATGCAGGATAACATTTTCATTATTAGAAAATACCCTTACTGTAGCCGATGTCTGACTATTGCTCAACTGCGCATTAGCAGTATTGGGCAGATCAAAAACAGAAGCATCGTAACCTAAGGTATTTTGAAAGGCCGGGTTACGGGTTGTAACAACAGCGCCTTTATGTGATATTTTACTGTTCCAGGCATCGCCGGCCCCATTTAACGGAACCGTAGTTGTAGCCATATCGTAAAAGGATGGAGCTCCTGTTTGCCTGAATTGGAATCCGTCACCCGAAGTACGGTCACCATCATAAACAACAGTGCCCAGTTCGCAACTTACGGGCCCCGACGCCGGGGTTAAGAAACCAGCAATAGGTACATCCACATTTCCACTTCCGCTTTTTACACCGGCGCAACCATCAAAAACAGTAAGGTTACGGGGTGTTAGCGATGGGTTTCCATAAACGATTACAATTGTCCAGCCACCATAAGCATCATGTATGCCTAAAGGCGAAGTTACATTTGCCAATGTATAGGTTCCGTTAGGGTTTGTTGCATTTACCAGAGAAGTAATATTAGCAAAACTTTGATAGCCGGTATGTGCATAAGAGGGTATTAAAGTCGGGTTCCAGTAATCTGTTTGGGAAGAGGTAATATTTGTATAGTTTGCAGCCCCTGGCAATTTTAGTTTACAGGTTGTTTCGCCGGTTATCCAGGCTGTACTTCCTGTATTTGAGCCTTCGCCAGTGCTCCAATATAACCCCGCAAAAAGTATGTTTGAACAGCTTGGTAAATTCAGATCGGCAGAAGAAGAGTTAAATGTTGAATCGGTTGAACCTTTCAATTCCATGTCAAAAGAAAGATCAGAACTTGTTGCATCATCCTGGTGTATCTCTACTGCAATGGTATTGTTACCACTAACAAAATAGCTGCTGGGAACTAAAAAAGGATAAACAGTAGATTCTGCTGCACCTGCAACATTTGAAGAAGCGAAAGTACCGTGTGCGATAACACCGGTAGGCATATTATCCCTTACCACTTCCACACCATTTACATATACAACAGCTCCGTCATCCCTTATCAGGTTTATTAAAAAATTGGGATAAATAGCTGGGTTTGCAATATTTATTGTTTTTCTGAAATAGGTAGTTATATATTTAGTACCTGTGGGTGTACATACTGTACCTCCTCCACCAGAAGGAACGCAGGTTGTTTCATCGCCATCGCCATAACCAAACTGGCCATTACCCGAAGGCCATGCTGCATCGTTATAACCTGAAGTATGCCAGGTTGCGGGCCGGGTATTGTTTGCTAAATATTTCCAGGCACTGTTAAAAGGAAAAATACTGACATTGGTTATAGGATTTGCTATCAACTCCAGATCAAAAGAAACATCACTACTTGAAGCTGCGTTTTGATGAATCTCTACTGCTATAACATTATTACCGGCAACAAAAGCACTGGTTGGTATTGTAGCCGTTTGTAAGGTATTTCCATTATCTGAACAGGCGGTGCTGGCAAGTGTTGCATGAGTTACAGCTCCGGCAGGCATATTATCCCGGTAAACTTCTACGCCGTTTACATACACTACAACTCCATCATCCCGGTAAACACCCAGTGAAAAATCTGCATATGAAGCAGGGTTTGCAATATTTACTGCTTTACGAAAATAATAGCTGATGTATTTATTACCCGTAGGCAGGCACACTGTACCTCCTCCACCTGATGGTATGCAAGTAGCCTCATCACCATCGCCATAACCCAGTTGGCCATTGCCTGAAGGCCATGCTGCATCATTATAACCAGTAGTATGCCATGTTGCAGGCCGGGTGTTATTGGCCAGATATTTCCAGGCGCTGCCAATGGCAACAATGGTATCCGCTGGTACTCCATCAATATCTATATTAATGCCGTTACCACTGTTGTTAGTTGTACTGCCACCGGCAGGAGCTTCACCTGTACCCGGGTTTCCGGAACCAACACCTGCGGTTGACACAATACTGTTAGAGATATATACAATACCACCTCTTGCAGATGAATTATAATACCTTGGCGTAAACGGCCTTAATATTTGCGCTGTTGCCGATACAGAAAGTATCAGCAATACAAACAGCAGTTGTAAATTTTTTTTCATATTGGATCCTTACGGTTTTTTTAAGAAGAGTCATTTATTCCCTTCATAAAATATTGGATGATTTTATTTTGCATATCAATTAATGCACAATGATTTTATCGGTTAATTTTTCACCATTGCTGTTAATTAATACCAGAACATATACGCCGGAATTAAGGTTTAGGTTTTTTACCGTACTGCCTGTATTTACCTTAAAACTTTCTGTCAGTATTTCCTTCCCAAGCATATCTATAACCTTCATCGCTACCTGAGATGTATTTTGAGAATTCAGTACAACACTTATCTTTCCGTTACCATTATTACGTATAACAGTATTAAATCCTTTACTGTTTTTATAATTCACCGTTTTTACTCCGTGGTATTTTATATTGCCGTCAAAATCAGTTTGAGATAAACGGTAATAATTTATTCCCTCAACAGGCGTATAGTCAATCAACTGATAATTGTTTGCTGCAGTTGTTGTGCCGGCCCCGTTTACATTTCCCAGAAAATTAAAATTGGTTCCGTCGTTAGATTTTTCGATGGTGAAGTACCTGTTGTTCTGTTCCTGCGAAGTTGCCCAGTTTAATAATACTTTATCGTTGTTCAGGTTTGCCGTAAATGAAGAAAGTGTGATAGGTACAGGACCCGATACGGTAACATTAAATACATCCTGGATGCAGTTGTTGTTATCCCTTACGGTATACACAAAGGACCCATTCACTGAATTATTAACGGTAACACTTTGTGAAACTGCTCCACCATTATTTGGCCAGATATATGTACCTCTCCACGATGCTGTAAGTGTAGAAGGGGTGCCGGTTGTTACATTTATATTCTGTGTTTTATTTACATCCTTAAACACAGTAAACTGGTCTCTTATTAATGGTGCAACACTTCCTCCGGTACCAGTGTACGAAACAAATTTTACATTTAACCGGTTACTGTCTACCTCAAAATAAAGCGACCCGCCATTACTGTTATTTGAATAATACATGGCATTATGCGGATACCCACTTGCTGAACCACCAACCTGGCCTGCAGAGCCTGCAACTATATACATACTTCCGTGGTTATAATGACCCGAATTGTATGCATAGGCGCATGAATTACCCGTTCCATCATATTTTCCGTTTTGATTATTACCGGTTGCCGTATGGCTTGCAAAATTAAAAGCTGTTTCGTCAAGCGGACTTGCATAAGTATTATAATAATTTTTTAACAGGTAGCTTCTTTCATAACCATGTGCATGACCACACAAAACCAGATCTACTCCATACCTTTCCAAAATACGTATAAATCTTTCTCTGATGGCTACCAGGTCAAGCTCGCCTGAACCGCCATTATAATCTGAATTATGACTTGTTTTGGTATAAGGTGGATGATGAAAATAAGCAACCGTCCATTTTTTGGTATTAGCCGCCAGATCATTTTTTAGCCAGGTCGCCTGTGCTCCTGAAGTATCATACATTTTTGTTGTATTGGCATTTTCACGTCCATAACTATCTAAAGAAAGAAAATGTACATCACCAATATCAAAAGAATAGTATGCTTCTGTACCTGAAGGTACTCCTCCAATCTCCCCCGCTGTTGGCATGGTGAAATTATTGTAGTAGGCATTATTTCTTACACCTGTATTGCTGCTGCTGTTTCCATAATCATGGTTTCCCGGTGTTGTATATAATTTATTAAATCTTAGAAGATCATTTTGGTAAACATTAAAGAAGTTGTTCTGAAATTCAGTTTCCAGTCCGCTGCTGTAAGCATTATCACCTAAAGTTATTAGAGCATCCAGATCATTTGATCCGATATAGTTTAATAGTGCATTTTTAGAGTCAACCTGATTAGATGAATTGTTTCCACAATCGCCTATGGCAGCAAAACGAAGTGTACGTGTTGTGTTTGATGGTGGCAGTGTTAAAAAATAATTGTTGCCTGCCGCCTGTAATGTTTGCGTTGAGCTTCCTATAGTATAGAAATATTTTGTATCAGGACTAAGCCCGTTAACAGTAACAAGATGATCTGTTGTAAGAGATGCATCATTAACCGTGTCTGTATAGGTTCCAAAAGAAGACCCGTAAGTTATTCTCGAATTTGTTGGCACATCAGTTTTCCAGCGAAATGTAATACTTGTCTGATTGCCCAATTGTAAATACGGCCCACGGGTTAATGCTGCAGTTACAGAATTAACTCCTGTTAGCTCCATGTCAAAAAACAAGTCGCTGCTGGTTGGTGCGTTCTGATGTATTTCTACAGCAATAATATTATTGCCGGCCACAAACATGGATGTTGGTACAAACGCATCATAAACAACCGATCCATTTCCGGCTATTGCAGTTGGGGCCCAATCACCATAAGCTGGATACGAACCGATATTATTTATAAAAGCTTCAACTCCGTTTACCCAAACTACAATACCATCATCAAACTTTGAACTTATTTTTATTGCAGCATAAGCTGAAGGATTGGCAATATTTACAATTTTTCTGAAGTACATGGTAGGATATCTTGAGCCGGAAGCGCCACCACCACCTGCTGAAGTATTTTCAGGAATGGCTGTGTTTCTTACAGGTCCGCCACCAAAACCTAAAGCAGAGTTTCCGGTTAACCAGCCTGGCTCAGCATAACCTAAATCTTTCCAGCCAATTCCATCTAAATTGGTTCCACCACCTTTATATCTCCAGGCAGGAGCTCCACCAAAGTTTTCTCCAAAAGGAAAAATCACCACATCTGGTATAGTGGCAGTAACCCCTGTTAATTCTAAATCAAAAAACAAATCGCTGCTGGTTGCATTAACCTGGTGAATTTCTACAGCAATAATATTATTACCTGCTACAAATAATGAATTATTAAGCGACTGAGTATAAATATCATTACCATTATTGCTAATAGCACCATTTGCCCATGTAGCATAGCTTGGGTTTGCACCTATGTTATTCCTGAATGCTTCCACACCATTAATCCATACAACAATAGCATCATCAAACTGAGTACGCAGTTCAAAATTTGTATAGCCTGCTAAAGAAGGTATATTGATTGTCTTTCTGAAATATAAAGTTGAGTATCTGGCACCGGTACCACCGCCACCACCGGCACTGTTATCTGTTGGTATAGTTGTATTTCTAACCGGTCCGCCACCGAACCCTAATGCAGAGCCGCCGGTTACCCAGCCTGGTTCGGCATAGCCCAGGGTTTTCCACGCTATTGCATCAAGGTTTGTTCCGCCGCCTTTGTATTTCCAGCTTGGCGGGCTGCCCAGGTTTTGTCCAAAGGGAATTAAGATATCATCAGCTTTAATGCTTCCTGAAATAAATAAGCAGAAAATGATCAGTAGTGAAGGTAATATACGCTTCATGCTTAGAGTTTTTTAAAGTATTGGATAACTGTTTTTAGTAAAGCGACAGAAATAAGCACACTGCTGTCGTTGTTTTACTACGATATATACGTGATAGGTGGATATTTATTGTTTATGACATCTTCTATTTATACAAATCTTGAAAAATCAGGTAAAATTACCAGGTAGTTTTACGTGCAAAATCATTAGTATTTAAATGTTAAACGCAGATAGTGTAATTTTGCAACTTATTAATTTTACACTACTATGAGTACAGGTAATGATAAGAAACCAATAATAGGAATAAGCTGTGGCGATGTAAATGGAATTGGTATAGAAATAATTATCAAGACCTTGTCGGATAACAGAATTCTCGATTTTTGTACGCCGGTACTTTTTGGCAATAACAAAGTCATTAACTTTTACAGAAAAAGTTTAACTGATGCCAATATAAACTTTACCAGTACTAAAGAGCTGAACCGTGTAAACTATAAACAGATAAATTTATATAACTGTTGGGAAGAAGAAGTAAATATTAACCCAGGCATATTAAATGATATAGGCGGAAAGTATGCGATAATAAGTTTATCGGCAGCCGGGCAGGCGCTTAAAGATAATTATATAGATGGTTTGGTTACTGCACCGCTGCACAAAAGCAATACTCAATCAGATAAATTTAATTTTACGGGACATACACCCTATTTAAAAAATTTATATGGTGCTGCCGATGTAGTTATGTTTATGATTGCCGAAAATATGAGGATTGCACTGCTTACTGAACATGTACCTGTACAGGATGTAGCCAAACACATTACCCGTGATGGAATTTTAAGTAAGCTGCAGATCATCAACAATTCTTTAAAAAGAGATTTTAATATTAATAAACCAAGAATTGCAGTGCTCGGCTTAAACCCGCATGCCGGTGATGAAGGTTTAATTGGCAAAGAAGAGGAAGAAATTATTAAACCTGCCATTAAAGAAGCTAAGCAACGTGATATTTTTTGCTTTGGCCCTTACCCGGCTGATGCATTTTTTGCCCGTGGCCATCACGAAAAATTTGATGCTGTATTGGCCATGTATCACGACCAGGGATTAATTCCTTTTAAATCTTTAGCCATTGGTGAAGGGGTAAATTATACAGCGGGTTTACCGGGTGTTCGTACATCACCCGACCATGGAACTGCATTTGACATTGCGGGCCAGGGTAAAGCAGATGAATCGTCTTTCAGAGAAGCTATTTATAAATGCGTTGATATAATTAATGGTCGCCGTGAATATGACGAGCAGCATAAAAACCCACTTGACAAAAAAAGCGCTGTGATTAATGCCAATATGGTTGATGAGCGGATTGCTGATATGCCTGAATAAGTCAGCAGTTAACTTCCGTTGGGATTCATATAAGTCTGCAACGCTTTTACATATTCTTCAAAAGCTTCAATACCTTTTTTCGTGATCTTGCAGATGGTTTGCGGATAATTATTGCTGAACTGTTTTGTTACATCCAGGTAACCTGCCTCTTTTAATTTGTTTATCTGTACACTTAAATTTCCTGCTGTAGCATTTGTCTTTTCTTTTAAAAAAGTAAACTCGGCCTCACGTACGCTTATGAGCAGGCTTACTACGGCAAGCCTGAGTTGTGAATGTAATATGGGATCAAGTTCCTGAAATTCCATAATAAAGCCCCGGTATTATTATTTAATTAGATTGTTTACTTTTTTTGTACTGCTTTCTTAAAATGTAGCCAGGTATGATATAGCCAACTAATACGGCTGCTGCCATAATCAACATATCATACCTAAACTCTTTATTGATGAATATAGCGATGGCGCCAGCCCAATTAACAGCAGCGCCAATCATCAGTGGCTTGCTTTTTATTACACCACCTTTAATCAACATTAAAAAGGCAAATATCATCAGCAAAAAACCAAAGCCAGCATTGGGATCAACCGCTACATTTATAGCAAAAATGACAATGAAAAGACAAATGATAAAGCCAATATCAACCAGCCGAAGCAGGTCATCTACGTAAGTTTTTACAATCTTTTTTTTGTGCATGAGCATCTCATAGCTCAACAATACAATAGTAACTATGCCAAAAATATTCCACCCCAAATAAATATTATCCGAACCAATATCTATAAATATATAAGTGGATATTGAAGTAAGAAAAAGCATGGTGCCCCATAAAAGCCAACTTAGGCCACTATCGGTTATATTACTTTTTGCCTGTTCAATCATCTGATGAATGATCTCAAGACTTTTTGAATTAGACAGTTGCTGATTGTTAGACATAGCATTTAAATTTATTTAAATAATTGCCGGGCAGATTAAATTAAACCGAATGATTTCTTGTCAGGATGTTTTATTTAGAAGTTTATATTTTGCCCTCATAATATACCCGGGTATTATCCAAGCTGAAATAACTGCTACAGCCAATAACAATAAAACATAAAGAGGAGGAATAAAAACCGACAATATAGCGAGGCTCCAGCAAATTATACCTCCAATTACTAAAGGCTTAAACTGCATGGCAATACCCGATAAAAAAGTTGGGATGCCGTAAATCAAAAGAACTAGTGAGTTGATGATATGCCAGTTGTTGGATTTTCCGACAATAATTGAAATAACCAGCATGCAAACACCAAAACTCACCCATATATAATTAATGATATTTTCACTGTAAGTCTTTACTTTTTCTTTTTTCTTACGGCGGCTTAAATAAGCTATTTGAAATATTACAGCCAGCCAGCAACTTGCCCAAACAACTTCGGGATGTTTAAGCAAGTTGAATTTAAGGCAAACAAAATGTGCTATTGAGCAGAAAAAAACCAACCAACCCCACAGCAGGTATAAAAAACCGTTTTCGCTAAACTTGTTTTTTGCCTGGTTAATCATGCTGTTAATTAACTGCATGCTGTCTGTTGCCGATAGATTTTCGTTTTGCATTGCCATGTTTTTAGTTTGTAGACCAGCTTTTCATACGGATATGAAAAGCTGATCTTGTATGCAATTATTTACATTCTTTAATTAACATCTCCACTCTTTCCTTTCCCCAGTTAGGGTGCAATTCACTGGCAGGCTTAAAAGCATTATACTTGTCAAGCGATGATTGTAAAACAGGCTTTGCAACTGCACAACCGCCGCCATATGCTTCAGGCGTATATTTTAACCCTTCGCCTTTTAAATACTCAGGTCTTGGATTAGTTGGATCCAGTTTCATCGCAGTTTCAAGTTGCGACTGGCTTTCGGGGCCATACTCCATATACCGCTGTTGAGGATTAACCAGCATATGAGCACTGGCGATCATGCTTCTTACACAGCTGATTTCGGAGTTGTTTGGCTGCTGAGCCTCTGCTTTATCAAGCAGTTCAGTTGCTTTATCTGCAATGGCATCAACTTTTGATTTGTCCTGTTCCACGTAGGTATAGTAAACCTGGCAAAGTGCCGCATAATAATAAGCCAGCCACTGGGTTTTTTCTGCTATGGCAATACGCTCAAACTTATTAGCCAGTGTTAACAGGTTAACCGGGTTTTTAAAACTTGTATCAATAGCAGCAATATTACTTTTCATGCTGGCTATGTATTTATCGCTTTGTGCATTGCTGCTGATTGCTAAAAAAGAAACAGCGGCAATTAGAAATAATTTTTTCATTTATTTTATTTTAGTTTGATTATTTATTTTTTTGTTGTTGATTTTTTAATTTTTGATATTCACTTTCTACTGAATTTGCTTTGGGAAAAATATAGGCGCCGGCAAAATGAAATGCCAGGCCAACACCCCAACCCAACGTTACCCATAACGGCCACGGAAAATGGCCCCAGCGTATTTCGGCAAAATCAAAATCCTGATGACGGGATGAAGAAAAAAACCAAATGGCCCATAAAAAAGCATTTACAATAATATAAGAAATAAGGTTTGATTTAAAGCCTGCCCTTTTTTGTGCAATCTCCCATAAAGCAGGGTCTTTTCCTTCGGGAGCTGGTTTGTGATCTGACATAATTTAAATATTTAAAGGTTATTGTTTATTGCATCCTGTGTTCTGTCTATTCCAAAACTTAAAAAGCAGCCAATAAAAACAAAACGTTTTGATGGCGGTGTTACAGCCTCTTTCCTGGTTCCGGCATTATTATAATTATAATTAAAAACCTGGTTTTGCCCCAGTACATTGTTAATACCCAATACCCAAACCACAAAGGCCTTTGGATTTGTTTTGCCAATGCTTGGTAAATAGTTTACACTAAAGCTCATGCTGTTGTAGTTGATTGTTTTTCCTGCATCGCCAATCACATATTTACTCTGGGCATTATCATATTTGAAATAATAATACGGCCTGCCGGTTGCAAAATTGTAACTCATATTGAAACCGGTTTTCCATTTGGTCACAAATTTCTTTATCACAAATGCTGCTGTATGATTTGCTGCAAATGAAGGTGCTATTGACTGCGGGTAATTTAAATAATCTCTTTTGGTATCTAAGTAAGAATAAGAAACCCAATAGTCAACATCTTTAAATGTTTTCTTGTCTCTGAAAAACAACTCCAGCCCCTGAGCATGCCCAAACCCGTTGTTGTTGGTTGCTACTTCACGGCCTGTAGGCGATGTAGATGTTTTATACAAATCTGTGTATTTTTTATAAAATGCCTCCACCCTGACTGTACGGTTGCTTGTCATTTTTTGATACTGAAGAATATAATGTGCCGCCCTTGAATAATCAATACTGGCAACAGTTGGCAGGTATTTCCTTTCGGGATTCTGATAAAATAATCCATAAGCAAATGATGCCTGGCTGTTATCCTTAAATTTATAAGCCACAGAAATACGTGGGGCAATATTCCATTTATCAACTATCTGCGAATGCTCAACCCTGGTGCCGATTTTAGCAGCCAGATCATTGGTAATAAAAATATCTGCCTCGGCAAAAACAGCTGCCAGGTTATCTGTTACAGTTTCTGCAAACTGAGTACCATCATATAAAGTGTAGGTAGATTTTTCTTTACTGTAGAAATAATCTGAACCAAAACGGATCACATTCAGGCCATCCAGTTTTTTATCCAGCACAAACCTGCCCTGTGCATATTGTGCATTATTTTTAAGTTTAAAATTTTTAAACGCATAAAATGAAGGATTGGTTATTGTCTGTTTCTGATTGTTCGCATCCTGCAGTTCGTTGTTTATATCATCTTTGTTGGTACTGAAACTGATACCGGTTATAAGTTTCCAGCCTGCACCAAAGTTTTCACGCCAGTTAATGTTTTGATACGTATTTAAATTTTCTATCGAAAAAGCATTATTTAAAACTGCAGAATCAATATCAGCACTTCTGAAACCGGTTTTGTTGGCGCTGATATAACCGTAGTATTTAATCATACCGCCGCTTTTCGTTCTTATTCTGAAATTGGCATCGCCCTGATGATAAACAGGTATCTGAAAAAAATCCTGCTTTTGTTTATTGATGGCAAAACCAAGCCAAAGGTTTGCATAATTATATGAAACACCCCAGGATGATTTTTTATCTTTTGCCAAATGCTGAATACCACCGCCGATACCAATAACCGATACACCCAAATCAGCCTGTGTTCTTTCAGGCAAATCAGTGCTTTCTAAAATTAAAGCCGATGAAAGCGCCTGACCGTACAAGGCAGAATATCCACCAGAACTAAAAATGGTTCCTTTAAAAAGAAATGGATTAAACCGGCCACGTGTTGCAATGCCCGGTGTGCTGCTGAAAAAAAAGTTATTTACCAGGTTACCATCCATATAAATCTTACTTTCTGTGGCTGATCCTCCCCTCACAAACAAGCCTTCACTTTCGCCAACCTGCTGGGTACCAGGCAAGGTTTTAAAAGCACTGGTAACATCCCCATTGGCACTGGGCGTAGTTACAATATCTAAGGCAGAGAGAACCGCTCCTTTATTTTTATCACTGGCAACAAACGAACCCGCTGATATTACAACTGCTTTTAATTCGGTAACTAATTCTTTTATGTTAATATTTAATAATATAGGAGAAGCCCCGATATTCACTTCCTGTTCAAAAGCACGAAAACCTATTACAGATGCTTCTAATACAAAATTGCCTTTTTCTGTCGTTTCAAAGGAGAAATTACCACTTGAATCAGTAGTAGCTCCGTCATAAGTATCTTTTAAAGTTATACTTACCCCGTATATCGGTTTACCCTTGATATCGGTTATTTTTCCCGATACTTTAACCTGAGCTTTAGCCGAAAAAAGGAGTGTTAAAAATAATAAGGTAGCAACATATTTCATTCATCTAAATTTTACACAAACGTAAAGTAGTTTATTTTATAAACCAAATATTTTAAAAAAAAATTTTTTCTTTTTCAGTCGTTTTAAGAAGATATTTGACAAGATTTATTTATTATAAATAACTGATTATTAATTATTTAATTGTTCTTTGTGGCTTATTGATAATTGAGCTAAAGGGGGTACTAACTTATTCACATAACCTAAAATTAATTTTTTTATGTGGGCTGAATTTGTAATTTAGCAATAGAATTTAATGGGTTAGTAAGTACAAAGGGTCAGCAGAAATGTTGACCCTTTTACTTTTTAAAAACCCGAAAATGATTTTTGTATCTGACGCATCTCAAAAAAAATTCCCAAATCTTTTTCGCCTGTTTTTTGTAGAACTAAGCTGTTTGCTTAAATGATTTTTCATTCTTCTTTTTACAATTTACATTTACGGCATGAGTAAAACTAAGTCAGCATTTTTTTGCCAGAGCTGTGGTTACGAAAGTGCCAAGTGGTTGGGTAAATGCCCAAGCTGTAATTCCTGGAATACTTTTGTAGAAGAAGTAATTGTAAAAGGCAGCGATAAAAAAGAAAAAGATGACTGGCGTGATTTCTCAGGTTTGGGAAAACAAAAAACTATTTCAATAAATGATGTAAGTAGTGCCGAAGAAAAACGAATCTTAACTACCGATGCAGAATTAAACCGTGTACTTGGTGGAGGAATTGTTTTAGGAAGTATAGTTTTGGTTGCCGGCGAACCAGGCATTGGTAAATCAACTTTGTTTTTGCAAAACGGTTTGCAACTGAAAGATGTTGTTACATTATATATAAGTGGTGAGGAAAGTGAGCAGCAAATAAAAATGCGTGCCGACAGGATTGGTGTTGGCAGCGATAATTTTTATATCCTCACCGAAACCAATACACAAACTATTTTTCAGGAAATAAAAAAACTGAAACCGCAACTGGTGATTGTTGATTCTATTCAAACCCTGCAATCGCCGTTTGTGGAGAGCGGCCCGGGAAGCATAAGCCAGATAAGGGAAACAGCCGGAGAGCTGCAACGCTTTGCCAAAGAAACCAGCACACCTGTTTTTTTAATTGGCCATATCACCAAAGATGGCGCCATTGCCGGACCAAAGATTTTGGAGCACATGGTTGATACGGTTTTACAGTTTGAAGGGGATCAACATTATGCGTATCGAATTTTAAGAACTTTGAAAAACCGCTTTGGCTCAACATCCGAGCTGGGCATTTACGAAATGACGGGGACAGGAATGAGGGCAGTAAGCAATCCATCAGAAATTTTAATCACACAAAAAGAAGAACAGTTAAGCGGTATTGCCATTGCTGCAACTATGGAAGGTATGCGACCGCTTTTAATTGAAGGACAGGCATTGGTAACACAAAGTGTTTACGGAACACCGCAACGCACCGTAAGCGGTTTTGATTTGCGACGATTACAATTATTATTAGCTGTGTTGGAAAAACGTGGCGGATTTCATTTTGGCGTTAAAGATGTATTTATAAATATTGCAGGCGGTATAAAAGTAGAAGACCCCTCTATAGACCTTGCAATTGTAAGTGCACTGTTAAGTAGTTACGAAGATGTGCCTATCAACCAGCATTATTGTTTTGCAGGCGAAGTTGGTTTAAGTGGAGAGATAAGAGCCGTAAACAGAATTGAACAACGCATTGCAGAAGCAGAAAAACTTGGCTTTGAAAAAATTATTCTCAGCAAGTATAATTCCAAATCGCTGGGCAAAATAAAGCACAATATTGAAGTGGTGG
>JBATAS010000281.1:0-12374 GCA_049661965.1 Ferruginibacter sp.
ATCAGACGAACATGTCGCCGATTTTAATATTGATTATGTAAAACCATTAAAATACGGACGGATTGAAGGTGGATTAAAATTCAGATACCGGGATATTCCTACCAATATGCAATTCAAGCCGGGCTTAAATTCTCCTTTGGATACAAATGCCGGTGGAGAAGCTACATACACCGAAATCATTCCTGCGCTGTACAGCAACTATGTTTACGAAAGCAAAAAAATAGAAGCTGAAATTGGATTAAGAATAGAGTATGTGAATTTACAATACAAAGTAAACCCAAATCACAACACTTATAAGAGCGATGGCTATAATTATACGCAGCCGTTTCCCAATGTACGATTGGCGTATAAATTAAATGATCATAATAAAATTTCACTATTCTACAATCGGCGGGTTGACAGACCCAATGAAGTTGATATTCGTATTTTTCCAAAATATGATGATGCTGAGATTATAAAAGTAGGCAACCCGGCACTTCGTCCGCAGTTTACTAATTCGTATGAGCTGGGCTATAAAACCAATTTAAAAAAAGGTTATTTCTATTCAGCGTTATATCATCGCAGCACAGCCGGAACAATAACAAGAATAGCAACTCAAGTGCCTCCCGGCACGTTAATTTATACGGTGTTCCAGAACGCAGGACATAGCAGTAACACAGGTATTGAATTGGTATTGCAACAAAAGTTTTCGAAAATTTTCTCCTTTAATACCAATGTAAATATCTATCGAAATGTAATAGATGCATTTACTGTTCAAAACAAATATCCGGTTGCTTCAACTTACACGGCAAATAAAGAAAGGTTTACTTCGGGTAATATAAAATTCAATGGAATTTTTCATTTACCCAAGCAAACCGACATTCAAATTACAAGCATTTATTTAGCAACGGATATTATACCACAGGGCAAAATAGGCGCAAGGTTTTCTGTAGACATGGGCATAAAAAAGCTAATTCAAAAAAGTAAAGGAGAGTTATTCTTAAATGCCAGTGATATTTTTAATACGCTGAAAATTAAGAGAGAAATAAGTGGCAATGGATTTAAGTTAACCAGCACCGACTATTACGAAACACAGGTTTTCAGGCTAGGTTATAGTTATAAATTTTAAGAATTTTATATTACCGTGATTGATCTGGCAATTTGCAATTTTATACATTTGTTCTCTCTTTAAAATTATTGTAAAACTCAATAAAAACAATGGCAAATAAAACCTCACAACATATATTAGGTACTTCAGCCAATTTACTTGGCTTTTGTTTATTTATAATAACTTCTTTACACATTACAGATAAAACAGCCAATAGTTTAATTGACGAATTTACAAGCTTTGTTGCTTTACTGTTGACAGCTTCATGCATATTTTCATTTGCGTCAATAAAAACAAAGAATCAAAAAAAGGAAGACAGGTTAGAGGTAATTGCAAATTATTTTTTCATCATTTCATTAACCGGAATTTTAGGAATAATTGTGTTTATGTTTTTAACCTATTGGAATAACTAAAAGGCTAAAAACACAAGCCTCCATTTTAAAAGCTTTAAATAAAAAATAAACAACGAATATATACACTTACATTAAAGTTGAATAATGAAATCATTAAATAAAGTCGCCCAAATTTCACTGCTGTTTTGGTTAATGAAAATTGTTGCCACAACTTTAGGCGAAACGCTGGGCGACTTTATTTCCATGACGCTTAATTGGGGTTACACAGCAGGAATAGGTATTACACTTTTGTTTTTTGTGGCTGTTCTAATTACCCAGCTCACTGTAAAAAAATACGTTCCATTAGTTTATTGGTTGGTTATTATTGGTACAACTACACTTGGAACTGAAATATCTGACTATATTGACAGAACGTTGCATTTAGGCTATGCTTCGGGAAGTCTATTACTCATTAGTTGCCTCCTGATTACTTTGTTCTTATGGAACAAAAAATATAAAAACCTTGAGATTTATCCAATAAGCGAAGGTCGAAAAGAAATTTACTATTGGGTTGCAATTCTTTTTTCAAACAGTTTAGGTACAGCATTTGGAGATTTTTTAAGCGACAATATGGGTTTAACATATTTAAACGGAGCAATGATAACCGGCGCAGTAATTCTAATTGTTATTTTACTTCACTATTTCACTAAAATCAATCACATACTTTTATTTTGGATAGCTTTTATCTTTACCAGGCCATTTGGAGCAACTTTTGGAGACTTCCTTACAAAACCATTATCTAAAGGAGGTTTGGAACTTGGAACATTACAATCTTCTATGGTATCAATCGGCATAATGGCTATATTAATCTCGATATCCCATAAGCAACATAAAGAAAGTAGTGCTCCTGAATAGACAAAAGAAAAACTGCCAACAGCATATAGCTACTTCCCGATTTGCTCCAACGCCTTCCCTACTTCTGTAACCGGCAGTTTACAGGTTTTATCCCGGCACACATAAATAGTTGTTTGGCCGGCTATTAATTTATTCTCAAGCAGGGCAAGTTTACTTTCAGTTTTGCCGCCAAGGAAAATAACATCAGGTAAATAATGTTCGTCAAATTGCTGCCTCTTATTTTTAAAATCATCGCCGGTAATGGCAACTTCATACAATGGTTTTGTAAGCCAGGCCTGCAGTATGCCCCAGTTGGCGTAGAAGTAGATATTCTTTTGTACATCGTCGGCCACATTAGTGAGCATTTGTTTTGCCTTGCTGATATAATCTTCGTTATAAAAAAAATGCCCCAGCAGAAAAAGATTCTTCGACATTTCCGAATTGGAGGAAGGAATCACATTATCGGCAACTTCCATTTTACGGGAAATTAAATTGGAATGCTGGTTGTGTGTATAAAAAAACATTTTTGATTTGGGATCGAAGAAATGTTCGATTGCATAAGCAGTTAAGGTATTGGCTTCGTTCAGCCATTTTTCATTAAATGTTGCCTGGTACAGATCAATAAAAGCGGCAATGGTAAATGCATAATCATCCAGCAATGCCTTGATGGATGATTTACCATTTTTATAATTACGTGCCATCTCTCCATCTTTAGCAATGGCATGTTTCAACAAAAATTCTGCATTGGCAATTGCCTTTGTTAAAAAAGCCTCTTCGTCAAACGCCCGGTAGGCATCAACGTATCCCGATATCATTAATGCATTCCAGCTGCTGAGCACTTTATCATCAAGACCGGGTTTAACTCTGGCATCTCTTATCTTCATCAGCTTTGCTTTACCCCCATCAATCTTATTTTTTAATGCTGATACAGAGAGGCCTAGTTTTTTTGCAGTTGCTTCATCAGTTTCTCTTCGCAATAAAATATTTTTCTCATGTTCCCAGTTACCTCCAGCCGTTACATTATAATAAATCGAAAAAACATCGGCATCAACACCAAGTGATTTTTCAATTTCTTCTTTAGTCCACACATAATATTTTCCTTCTTCACCTTCGCTATCCGCATCAAGCGATGAATAAAAAGCCCCTTCGGGTGATGTGAGTTCATGCTGTACAAAATCCAGTGTTTCGTAAACAACTTTTTTATACAACGGATTTTTTGTTTGCTGAAATGCGTGTGCATACAAACTCACCAGTTGCGAATTATCGTAGAGCATCTTTTCAAAATGCGGTACATGCCAGTCGGCATCGGTAGAGTAGCGTGCAAAGCCGCCTTCAAGATGATCGTATATGCCGCCATAAGCCATGTTTTCCAAAGTAACCGTCACAGCTTTTAAAGCTTCTTCATTTTTACTTAAATAATTATAGTGCAGTAAATATTCCCAGTTTGATGGCATGGGAAATTTAGGCGCCCGGTTAGCTCCTCCTTTTTTAAAATCTAGATTGGCTTTCATGTTGGCGAACTGATTATCCAGGTCGGCCATTGTAAATGTTTTACCGGCTTCTTTAAAGCTCACATTTTCTACCTGGTGAATACCATTGGTTACTTGCTCCGCACTTTGCAATAATTTTTGTGGTTCTTTCTTTTGTACATCCACAAAATATTCTAGCATCTGTATCCACTTGTCTTTAGGGAAATATGTACCTGCGTAAAACGGCCGTCCATCGGCCAATGCAATGGCATTCAGCGGCCAGCCTCCACTGCCGGTTATCAGTTGCGCCGCTGCCATATACACCTGGTCCACATCGGGACGTTCTTCCCGGTCAACTTTTATGCAGATGAAATTTTCGTTCATAACCTTCGCCACTTCCACGTCTTCAAAACTTTCATGCTCCATTACATGGCACCAATGGCAGGCTGCATAACCAATGCTGATGATGATGAATTTGTTTTCGTCTTTTGCTTTTTGTAAGGCCTTATCACCCCAGGGATACCAGTTTACCGGGTTATGTGCATGTTGCAAAAGGTATGGACTGCTTTCATGGATTAGTTCATTGGTATAAAGATGATCTTCTTTCATAATTTTATTTTTACCCGGTTGTCCGCAGGAGGAATTAAAAAGTATTACTGAGCAGAATATAACGACCGGTATTTTGTAATTCATGTTTCATTCGTTTTCATCATTACCGTGCAAATCAACTAAAGTTACTCAATAAAAAATTGTTGTAAATAAAAAGCAGCACACTTTCGTATGCTGCACTTAAGTAATATAGGGGTAATTATTTTTTACCTTTCGACAGACCGTGTTTGCCAAATTCAATCAGTTGTTTTGCGTCTATATAACCTTTGGCGTATGTAACCAGGTTACCATCGGCATCAGTAATAATTAAGGTTGGATAAGCATTCACATTGTAAAGTGCAGCAACAGTCAGACCATCACCTTTTTCCATATCCAACGCTACATTGATAAAATTCTTATTAAAAAAATCGCCTGCGGCCTTATCAGGAAAAGTATTCCGCTTCAGCATCTTACAGGGGCCGCACCAGGTTGTGTAAGCATCCAGGAAAATTAATTTGTTTTGCTTTTTTGCTTCGGCCTTTGCTGCTGCCCAGTTTTCTGCAACAAATTTAATTCCTGTTTCTGATGAAGTACTTACCGTACCAACTGGTTTGTTTTCGTTGGCTGCATCAGAACTGCAACCATTAATTTTAGGAACGAATGCAAAAGCCAAAATGGCAAAGCCGATCAGCAGGCAGGAATAAAGTATTTTTCTGTTCATATTCTTACTTATTAGGAGTGCAAGTAAAACAATTCTTTACTAACTAACGAATGGTTTAACATTTTATTGAGATGCAGCGGGTTTACTGATAAAAAATCATGTCTGTCATAAAACAACTGCAAATTGTATCTTCGCCGCTTATTAATTTTTTGTGCGGCATAATTCTTCATTGACTGTATCCAGGTTGATGTTAAAGTATTTTCAAAACTAACTACACATGAAAGCATATTTAAAGATATTTGATTTTAAACAACAGGTTGATTACAAAAACGAAATTTTATCGGGCCTTACTGTTGCACTGGCATTAATACCTGAAGCGGTGGCTTTTGCACTGATTGCCGGATTATCTCCCTTAACTGGTTTGTACGCAGCCTTTACTATCGGGCTTATCACTTCCATTTTTGGAGGAAGACCGGGAATGATATCGGGCGCTACCGGCGCAGTTGCTGTTGTTATTGTTGCACTGGCAAAGTCGCATGGTGTGGAATACATTTTTGCAGCAGTTGTTTTAGCAGGAGTTATTCAAATGCTTGCAGGTTTTTTAAGATTGGGGAAATTTATACGCCTTGTTCCTCATCCTGTAATGTTTGGTTTTGTAAACGGCTTGGCCATTGTGATATTCATGTCGCAACTGGTGCAGTTTAAAACAACTGATGCAAATGGTGTGTTGCAATGGATGACCGGTTCATCTTTATATCTGATGATTGGTCTGGTTTTACTAACCATGCTTATCATCTGGGGATTACCAAAGCTTACCAAAATGGTTCCTTCTTCTTTAGTAGCCATTCTTGTAATCTCTGCAATCGTTATTGGTTTTAATATTGATACCAGAACTGTTGGTGATATTGCTTCCATCAAAGGAGGCTTCCCTCCTTTTCATATTGCCGATGTGCCCTTTACTTTTGAAACACTGAAAATTATTTTTCCATACGCATTGATTGTGGCCGGTGTTGGATTGATTGAAAGTTTACTAACGCTTAACCTTGTTGATGAAATAACACAAACCCGTGGCCGTGGAAATAAAGAAGCCGTGGCACAGGGTGCGGCAAATTTTGTCACCGGGTTTTTCAACGGCATGGGTGGTTGCGCCATGATCGGGCAAAGTCTTATCAATATTTCATCAGGTGCCAGGGCAAGACTGTCGGGTATTGTTGCATCAGTTATGTTGCTGGTGTTTATTATGTACGGCTCTTCGTTAATTGAACGCCTGCCCATGGCGGCTTTAACGGGTGTAATGGTGATGGTTGCTATTGGTACTTTTGAGTGGGCCAGCATCAGCATGATTGGTAAAATGCCGAGACATGATATTTTTGTTGGAATACTGGTAGCGGCTGTAACGGTATTGCTGCATAATCTTGCGCTGGCTGTTTTAATTGGTGTAATTATTTCGGCATTGGTATTTGCCTGGGAAAATGCAAAACGCATCCGTGCAAGAAAATATACAGATGAGCTGGGCGTAAAACATTATGAAATATTCGGGCCGTTGTTCTTTGGCTCCATTACTGCTTTCAATGAAAAATTTGAATTACAAAATGATCCCGAAGAAGTAATCATCGATTTTAAAGAAAGCCGTGTGGTGGATATGAGTGCTATTGAAGCACTCAATAAACTCACCGAACGATACCGTGCCGCCGGTAAAAAATTACACCTGCGTCATTTAAGTGATGACTGCCGCTTACTGCTAAAAAATGCAGAAGATATAATTGAAGTAAATTTACTGGAAGACCCACATTACAAACTTGTAGTTGATAAAGTATGACAGCAGCAGAAAGACAGGAAATAAAAGCAGCCATCAATCGTAAAATAAAAACGACGGAAGAAGCGATTGCTGAATACAAAGAGATGACAAAGCCTGTTGCGCCTGATGTTGCCATTGGCCGAATCAGCCGCATGGATGCCATCAATAATAAATCGGTGATGGAAGCCGCTTTACGGGAAGCAGAAGCTAAATTGAAAAAGCTGCAAACGGCTGCTGAAAAAATTGATGACAAAGATTTTGGTATCTGCACAAAATGTAAAGGCGAAATTCCGGTTGGCCGGTTAAAGATAATGCCGGGCAGCACAACCTGTGTGCGCTGCACCTGAATTAATTTTTAAAAGATGGATAAACTTTTAAAAGACATACGAAGCTGCGTTGTTTGCGAAAAATTTTTGCCCAATGCTCCACGCCCAATAATACAAGCCGGTAAAAATTCAAAAATTATTATCATTGGCCAGGCGCCCGGGCAAAAAGTACAGAACAGCGGCATTCCCTGGGATGATTTAAGCGGCAATGAATTAAGAAGATGGCTGGGCGTAACCAAAGAACAGTTTTACGATGAAAAAATATTTGCACTGGTGCCCATGGGATTTTGCTATCCAGGAAAAGGCAAGTCAGGCGATATGCCGCCCCGGCCTGAATGTGCACCGCTTTGGCATAAGCCCGTTTTACAAAATATGAAACAGGTAAAACTCATTATCCTTATCGGGCAGTACGCACAAAATTATTACCTGGGTGATAAACTAAAACCAACACTTACCGAAACCGTAAAGAATTTTAAAAAATATCTGCCGGAATATTTACCCCTTGTTCATCCATCTCCAAGAAACAAAATCTGGCAAAAGAAAAATCCATGGTTTGAGAAAGAAATAATACCACAACTGCAAAAGATCGTAAAGAAAACACTCAGTTAGTAATTGGCTGTTTATTTTTAGCCCGATAATTGTATATTACTTATTATGACAAACAACAATAATAAATATCGTGTTATTCTTTTAATGTTTTTCCTCCTAACGAATGCTGGATTATTTGCACAACAAAAGAATAACAATCTTCCCGATGACAAAATACAGGTTGGAGCCGAAGTACTTTGGTACCCTGCCGGCTGGATTACCGGTCCATCAGTAAACTATTTTGTGGCACCAAAGCATGTTGTACACGCAGGTCTCGGTGTGAATATTGCCAATCGCCATGATTGGGGATTAAATGATGACGAAAAAGGAACTGGTTTTGGCGGCTCATTGGGTTACCGTTACTTGTTTACGCCACAAAAAAATTCTTTTTTTCTTGCTGCAAGAGTTGATTTTTGGGCCATGAAAATAAAATGGAAAGATAAAACAGGAACTCCACAGGCAATAAACGGTACAACAAAGATTACTGTTTTTCAACCCACTGCACATTTTGGATATTGGATAAAATCTACAAACTGCAGATGGAATCTTCTCTTCTCCGCAGGTGGTGGTGCCGAAATAAATATTAAAACAAACGGGAAAAAAGTTGGCGAGGGTGGCATGTGGCTGCTGGGGGTTTCAGTCTATTACTCACTATAAATGTCGGTAAGGTTGCCTCCTTACATTTGATATTAACGCATGTTTTCTAAAGCGGAAAAATCAATCACCGGTTTTTTTCCGGCAGACGGAACAGAAAATTTTGTTTTTAATTCAGTATTATCATTAAAGAATCCGCAGTTGCTTAAATAGAATTTTCCATTTTTAATGCCTCCGCCATAATCAAGCCGGTAGCCAATATTGGCCGTTGCATCGGCGGTAAACTGCATAGCAGTAACAGGCTTCCAATCGCCGGTTTTGGTTTTTACCCATTGATTTTTATAAAATGCTTTTCGGGTAATAAAACCTGTTTCGGGCTCAAAATTCTCTAGAAAAGAATGCAGCCGTTTTAAGTAAGTAGTGCTGTGCGGCCTGCTGAAACTGGCAATCAACAACCATTGTTTTTTTTCAGGAGCATAAAAGTATGCCGTGTAGTTGGTATAATTATTTGCTACAGGTTTTGCTTGCAATAAAAATTTACAGGTGCTGCCAGCCTTCCAGTTATATTTCAAATAACTTTGCCCGCCAGAACCTTCATTACCAAATTCGCCGGTATATACATCGGTTCCTTTTTTAAGTAAAATAATTTTTTTGTCTTCGGGTATTTCTTTTGGGTCATCTGTTTTAAAAGGGCTCCATACCGAAAACAAAACCCTTCTTTCTGTATCAGAATTTACCTGCATACCAAAATAGCCTTCTGCAAATCCATTGGCCATAAAATAAGAACCAATAACATCATTACCTGCAGGCACAGTTATTTCATTGTAAAACCATTCTATATCATCGTCAATTTTTGAGAGGTCGTAATTAATATGTACTGAAGGACCACGTCTTCCCCAGTAAAAATAATTGCCTTCATTGTTTTTTACAAAAGCAATTTGCCCTTCTGTCGCTGTGCCTTCAATCTGCAATTCGGTTGCTTCAGCAAAAATATTTGCAGTTTTGCTTATTCCCTGTGCATCAATTTTTATATATCCCGGTTGTTCAATATTCCATTCACCAATTTCATATTGCTGCAAGCTGTTACCAGTTACAGTAATTGTTTTGCTTTTCCCATTTAACGTCCATTTTATTTTGCTTTCTCCATCAGGTACTTTTAAAGAAGCATACACTTTAAGTATTCCTTTTTGCGAAAGTTTAAACCAGGTACTCCATACAGCATTTGCATGTTGCCAGTTTTCCCATCCTTTTCCGGTAACTTCTTCGCTACCGTTATCAGGCTGCATGGTAACCCATGAGTTTCCGCCTAATGGGATATTTATTTTTTCTGTTGTATGCTGAGCAAAAGATCTGCAACAAATAAACATTGCAAATGCAAACAAACTACAATACGCTGATTTCATAAATGCTGATTTAAAAGATACTAAACCCTGCAGCGGATTATTTGAACTCGAGATTTTTTGATGTTGAAGATTTATAGTTGTTAGTGAATGCCGCCAACAACCAATCGCCAAAGACTAAAGTTAACAAAACCAAATAAAAAGCGGAACCCAACAAATGAGTTCCGTAGTTAGTAGCCCCGCCAAGAATCGAACTTGGATCTAAAGTTTAGGAAACTTCTATTCTATCCATTGAACTACAGGGCCAATATTTATTTAGGAGGGCAAAAATAAGCAAATACTCGTTTAGGATTTCAATTATCGTCGCTTTTATGTGTAATCCTTATCTTTGCCCTCCTAAAATTTTACGATTATGAAGTGGCTGAATGTACTTATTAAATACCGTTTATGGCTGGGCATAGCATTTTTAGGCCTTGCTATTTTCACTCATATGCAAACCAGTTTCTGGCCTTCATTTGTTTTATACCTGATAGCTGTTGTGGCAATAGTTGGTCATTTTTTATTTGGCCCCATGAGATTGATACAGTCTTATATGGAAGAAGGCGATATGGAAGGTGCTAAAAAAGTAGTGGATTCCATCTGGTTTCCGGCTATTTTAATTAAGCCGGTTCGTTCGGTTTATTATACCATTAAAGGTAACCTGGCTATGGTTGAAGAAGATTATGACGGTGCTGAAGTGATGATGAAAAAAAGTCTTGCATTGGGTGGCGGCGCTCTTACCAAACAAGCCGAAGGACCAAACAAACTGCAATTGGGTATGCTTATGTTGCAAAAGGGCGATATGAAACAGGCAGAAAGCCTGATACGGCAGGCAATAAGAGCAGGTTTACCTGATAATGAAAATAATGCAGCAGCTTATCTGCAGTTATGTTCAATCATGATGAACAAAAGGGAATTCAGAGCAGCTAAAGATTATTTTAAAAAAGCAAAAGCATTTAAACCTACAACACCTCAAATTGTAGATCAGATAAAGCAAATAGAGAAATATATTACCCGGATGCCTGGCTAAATAACTGTAAGATTTACGCTTTCTTTTATTTTCGGGGCAGTTAAATTCTCCGCTTTAAAATCAATTTCAAATATCTGCTTTACGGTATCTTTGGCTAATGCGCCACTACCAGGAAATATTACAAAAGAAATTTGCCGAGGAATACAAAAAACTGAATGACGAACAACGCCGTGCTGTTGATACCATTGAAGGCCCTGTTATGGTAATTGCCGGACCAGGCACAGGGAAAACGCAGATTCTGGCCGCACGTATTGGAAAAATCTTACTGGATACCGATGCACTCCCCGAAAATATTCTTTGTCTCACTTACACCGACGCAGGTACAATCGCCATGCGTAAAAGATTGCAACAGTTTATTGGTGCCGATGCCTACAAAGTAAATATCTACACCTTCCACGCTTTTTGCAATGATGTAATTCAGGACAACCTGAACCTGTTTGAAAAAAATTCGCTGGATGCAGTATCAGAGCTGGAAAGTATTGAAATGTTCAAACAACTGATTGATGCGTTTCCTAAAGGTCATCTGCTAAAAAGATACCGGGGTGATGTTTACTACGAGATCAACAACCTCCGCAACCTGTTTTCTTCTATGAAACGTGAAGGCTGGACTGCTGATTTTATTAACGCAAAAATTGACGATTACATAAACGACCTGCCCAACCGGGATGAATATGTTGCCAAACGAAAAGTAAAGGAATTCAACAAAGGCGATGTACGTACTGATAAGATTGAAGAGGAAAAAGAAAAAATGGAAAAGCTACGGGCTGCCGTAAATGAGTTTGTCAATTTTCAAAACCTGATGCGGAAACGGAACCGATATGATTTTGATGATATGATCAATTGGGTGATAAATGTTTTTGAAGAACAGAAAAATATCCTCGCCAATTACCAGGAAAAATTTCAATACCTGCTGGTAGACGAATACCAGGATACCAGCGGCACACAGAACAAGCTGGTGCAACTGCTCATCAATTACTGGGATAAACCGAATGTGTTTGTGGTGGGAGATGATGACCAGAGCATTTACCGTTTCCAGGGCGCTAATGTGGAGAATATGCTGGACTTTGCAAACCGTTATACCAAAGACCTGATGACGGTTGTATTAACCAGCAATTACCGGAGTACACAGCCTATTCTTGATATTTCAAAAACGCTTATCAACAGAAATGAGGAACGCCTGGTAAAACAAATTCCCGATCTAAGTAAAGATTTAATTGCATCCAACATAAAAATAAACGGGCTTACAAATAAACCGGTATTGCATGAATACAATTCGGCTAAAGAAGAAATGGCTGATATCACCAACCGTGTCTTTGATCTGATTGAACAGAAAATTGAACCGGGAAGAATTGCCATCATCTACAAAGAGAATAAATACGGCGAGGAACTGGCCAGATATTTCAGGCTGAAAAATATTCCGGTTTACAGCAAACGGAGTATTGATGTGCTGACGCAGCCTTTCAGCAATAAAATTGTACAGATACTGCGTTACCTGAATGCTGAGCATGATATTCCTTATGGCGGCGATGAAATGCTTTTCGAAATTTTACATTTCGATTTTTACAAAATTCCCCCAATTGAAATTGCAAAGATCACTGTTGAAGCAAATAATCTTAAATACAAAGGCG
>JBATAS010000282.1:0-6675 GCA_049661965.1 Ferruginibacter sp.
GCTATATATCCATCGTAACCTCTTCCCGAAGCATCGGTAAAAACAGATTGGTTGGTTATAAAATTATTGGTATTAAAATAGCTTATCCCGTTGGGATTGCAGGTAATAAATACCCAGCCTTCCTTACCCACTGCCAGTGTGGTTTGAATATCGTTACTGACAGAGGATGGATCGGAAATATTATGCGTATAGTTGTAAATCTTATTTGTGTGTGAATTGTAAATGTAAATGCCGGAGTAGGATGTTGTGAACAGGTATTGATTTGAATTTATTTTCTCTGCAAACAGAAAAGCAGCTTCTACTTTTTTTCCAGATTGATCTTTTAAATCTTTAAAAGGATATTTCGAGGTACCTGATGATAAATTTAAAATACGTACTTCGTTTGCTTCCCGGTCATAAAGCATCAATTCATCAGTTCCCCATTTGATCAAAGCAGTGCAGTAAGGAATGTTGTATTTTTTTTCAACCCGTCTTGTTTTATAATTTACTTTATAAAAAACATCTTCCTGAACAAAAAGATAATTAGCATCATCATACCGAAAAATCTGCCTGTAAAACTTTGGCTGCAGTGTGTCAAATCCTTTTACAGGTATTAAAGAGAAATGATTTGTTGTGAGTGAATCTTTTGGTACAGCAGAAACTTCAGTTTTATGCGAATTAAATGCATAATGGCCTTTGTCTGTAAATAAAATTATTCCGCCCTGCTGCGAATTCAGTATCCATCTTGTCTTTATAAACAGGTTCTTTTCATACAATGCCACCCGGTGCATTTGTCTTTTTTCATCCAGCATGGTAACATTTCCGTTAGCCGTTAAAACCCAAACCCGGTTGCCGCTGTCGCAGGTTACATGAATTACATTACTGTTTTGAAGTTGAGGATATTCAGAGGCAAAGTACCTGTCAACAGTTTTACCGTTGAACATGTTGAGCCCGTTACCTGTTGCAATCCACAGGTTTCCCTTTTTATCAACGCACATATCATTTACCCCAAGGTAAGAAAGCCCGTTACTGGTATTCAGGTGCTGAAAAGCGATGCCCTGTTGTGCAACAGCGTTTGCATAACAAAAAACAAGGAACAATATCGTGACTGCTTTTTTCAATGAATTCAGCGGCAAAATATAATTTTTTGTACCGAAAGAGAAAACAATAATTGCCTGAACATTTAAATTAAGATATACCGGATTAGTGACTGATAATACTGCCGGTAAAATAACTAAGCCTGTTAAACCAGGGTATGCATAACTATTCTGCGGCAGTTCCTGAATACTGAACGGTAAACAAAGTTAAAAACCTTGCTTACCGTCAGTATCAGCTATACTTTAAGACCCATTTACGCTATTGGTATTTATTCTGCCCCCATTGCAACTATCTTCCAGGAACTGGTGAATAATGCTATGTTACTGCTTGTTGCATTAACAATATGAAGCTTGCAGTCGGTTGCAGTTACATCTTTGATTGCAGTATTCATAAAAATTGAATTTCCATCAGCAATCATATTGCCTATATAAACTGTTGGTGCAGAAGAAAAGGGACTGGCAAAAGTAACTGTTACTACACGTGATTGGTTGGGAGTTAAGGTTTCGCCTGCCGCTGATGTGAATGTTGCCTGAACAACTTCAATTCTGAGCTGGGTAGCTGAAGAATTTCTTACAATACCTTTGTTACTTTTCACTGTCAGGGTTCCGTCAGTTGTTATATTACCATTTTTTGCAAAACTGGTTACACTGCCTGCACCCCCATCTTCAAGCAACAAAAAATTTCCTGTACTATTATTCCTGATTCGCAAAACAGGGCTGTTGTTTGCGGCGTTAGTATTATTTACGAACATGTTACTGCCTGTACCGTTATTAGATACTTCAACAACATTTCGCACATTAGCAGCATTTATATTTTTGAATATAGCCGCTTTCGTATTTGATGCATTGTTTCCGGCTATCCCGTAAATACCAACACCATCATTGCCCGTTGATTCGCCATAAACAGCATAGCCGGATGATTTATTTACAGCTGTTACAGCCCCTCTGTCTGTTTGCGTGGAATATGAAATTCCTTTAACACCAATACCACTGTTATCATTAGAGCCAGCTTCGCCATACACACCTGTTCCGTTACTTACATTGACCCCGGTTAGTCCCCTGATCGCATTTGCATTATTGGCAGTTTGCCCGGTGTTGGCATAAACGGCAACCGGGTTATTTCCAGAAGCTGAAACAGCTATACCTACCGATCCGGCACTGATAATATCTGCTCCCCGGTTGCCGGCAGTATTGATAGATAAGCCAGCATTGGCATTGGCTGTATTGGTTACATTCAGCTCTATCCCCTTTCCCAATCCTTTTTGCTCAACAAATAAATTCGATTCAAAGCTTGAAAGATTATTGGATGCTAAAATAACATTCCTGGCATCTCCTTCAGTTGTTACATTGAGGGCTTCGCTGTAGGCCGCAGGATCTGTTACCTTAAAAACTCCCGCTCTTCCCTTTGTAGTAAAAATATTTATACCATCGCCTGTTCCTGCAGAGAATACATCAATGACATTTGCAGCATTTGCATTGTTATTCGACCTCAACTTTATACCATAGCCCTTGCCGTTATTAATAATATCAAAAACCGGGTTTGCAGAATTCGTATTGGTTACCTCGTAGAAACCTAATGTGCCTGTGCCTGCTGTTACTGCCTTTAATGTTGTATCGGTATTTGCAACATTCGTGTTTGCAAATACTCCTGCCTTACCGGCAGTTCCCCTACTTTTTCCATATATCCCGATACCTGCACTATAAATATCGCCCATTACAGCAGGTCCGCTATTAATCCTCGTGCCATACACTCCTGCAAAATTAATTCCTGCTGTAAAACCAGAAACACCGTGATTGTTTACACTGTAGCCGTAAGTTCCCACATTATTACTGCTTGTTCCCATCACGCCTGCACCAGTTGAATTATCGCCCCAAACACCAACCGTAAGCGAAGGCGTAATGCCACTGCCGGCATTGGTACTTTTTCCATACACAGCAGTTGCTCCGTTGCTTGTATTGGTATTGGTGATGCCAAACAATTTTGCTGAACTACCAAAAGATGAATTGTAAGGGAGGAACAGTGAATCATTTTGTCCCTGCCATTTGCTATTCAGCATGTCCCATTTCATTACCTGCTTATCAAATGGAACTCCAAAAGCAACATCCAGGTTCTGTATTTTACCTACGTTGGGTGATGGGTATGACCCGTACAGATCCCCCAAAGCTGGTCCTGTAGGCATAGTGCCAGTAATTGTATTGGGAATTTCTTTCCAGTCTGACTGTGCATAGTACCAGAATGTGTTTCTATCTATATCAAATACCAAAAGGCCCTGTGCTGGTGAAACAATGGCTGTCCGTTCAATTGTTCTCATTCTGGGTATCAACATTCCTTTTTCTGATGACTGAACATCAAGTATGGCGCTGTTATCAGCAACCTGTGCTGTATTGTTTATTGATACACTTTGTGCATATATGTTACCAGATGTAATAAATACAAATGCAATTGTTATAATTTTTTTCATAATTGTTATTTAATAGATTGAAACACTAAATTAAAATGATGCAAAACCAATCAGGCTAAATATTACTAATCGGTATTTTGCAACTACTCTACGGTTAATTATTGTCAAAAAAATTATTATAAGCAACAAAATCAGATGAACTGACAGGTGGTAATTATACAGTCAGGTATTACCACAGGTTTGGCAGTAGCACTGCTGTATACTTTACTGCATTTTGCTGCTTATTAGCCCATTCCGGTTATACAAACAGATTCAGTATTTGTGTACATCAAAAACATACCGCGGATTTATTTACCATTGAATAAATAAAAACTGCCTTTGACTAAGCATTAAAGCAAACAGATTATCCTGCAGATTAGTTTTGATAATCAAGAAGAAGTAAATGAAAATGTTCAGAAAGCATAAAATAAAAAAAGAGTCTGTTACGGATGTATTGATGTTGCTGTTGATGGTATTAGCTATTGCTGCACTGGTTATAATATTATGATACTGAAAATAGAAAAGTTAACCCCCCTGGCAGATGCCTGTTTAGCTGGTACTCTCAAGCCAAAACCGGAGCAAAGCCTGAAGAGACCTTTTACTAATTCAAACTACCCGTTTGCTCAATTGATACTTGTACGGTGTGATAGTTGAAATAGCTTGCATACAGTAATTTATCAAAATAAGTTTTAAAGGATCTGCCCGAATTTTAAACGAAACAATTATGAAAAAGAATTTACTGTTATTTATTACTGTCCTGTTTACACTACAGGGGTTTTCACAACTGTCAATCATGCCAGGAGCCCAATGGGTAAACAGTGGTAATGTAGTTGTTACGCTTAAAGATGTTGACCTGGTTAACAACGGAACATTTACAGCAGGTAATAGTATTGTAAAATTTACGGGTACAGCCGATAAAAGCATTGGTGGAAATTCCGTTACAGCGTTTTATGAACTGGAAACTGAAAAGACGAATAACAGTAAAATATCATTGCTTTCAAATATTAATGTTAATAACAGAATAACCTTCACTTCCGGACTGCTCGATCTTAATCAACATAATATCACACTGGCTTCAGCTGCCATATTATATAACGAAAGGGAAAGCAGCCATATCATTGGCCCTAATGGCGGCGAAACAGTAATAACTGTAAACATGGCTGCTCCTAACAGTACAAACGCCGGTAATCTGGGTGCTGTCATTACTTCAACTGCCAATTTGGGTGCTGTATTAATAAAGCGTGGTCATACAATACAGTCTGGCACAGGTCTTACCAGCAGTGCAAACCGCTATTTTGATATTGAGCCGGCCAATAACATCAACCTTGATGCTACGCTCCGGTTTGTTTATTTTGATGCAGAACTTAATCTGCAAAACGAAAATATAATGGTTATGTACCGAAGCACAGATAATGGCATTAACTGGCTTAACCAGCCCGTTAATTCCCGTGATGCTGTGTTGAACTATGTAGAAAAAACGGGCATTACTGCATTTTCCAGATGGGCAGTTTCAAGTAATGGCTCTGGACCATTACCGGTTGTTGATCTGCAGTTTTTTGCAAAGCGTATCAGTAGCAGCAAAGTACAACTGGACTGGAAAACATCGCAGGAAATAAATAACCAGGGTTTTTATATCGAACGAAAAAAGCAAAACGAAAACAGTTTTGCAAATCTCGGATTTGTTAACTCACTTGCTCCCGGCGGTAACAGCAGTTTTCCCTTACAATACTCAAAAACTGATGACAACAACTTTAGCGGAACAACATTTTACCGTTTAAAACAACAGGATATCAACGGTAATTTTGTTTATTCTGCTATAAGGGTTGTTAAAGGTGATATCAGTAAATCCATCACACTCAAAGCCTGGCCAATCCCTTCTGCCGGCAACTTAACCGTTACCGCAGATGGAATTGACAAAGATATATTGCAGGTATTTGATACTAAGGGCAGGTTGATAAAACAACAGGATATTTTAAACCAGTCGCAAATATATTTAACGAATCTTGCGCCAGGCACTTACATTATCAGGCTGGCGGGTCAAAAAGATATTTCACAAAAAATAATTGTACAATAAATAAAAGCCTGAGAATACACAAGCTTAGGAATATTTACCAGAGATAAATTAAAACAGGATAATAACTTATTTTATAAATTATACAATTTGGGTTTTCAGTTTGCCTTTTGTTTCTACAAAGGGCCTTTTTTTATCTAAAACCCAGGCTCTTACTTTTTCTTTTCAAATGCATCCAGCCCACAAAGCAACCAATCTTTATATTCTTTTATCCCTGATGATTGAACAGTTGGTGTGTACCCAATCGGATTGGTCAGTAAAATTTCATCAGTATTTAAAATCGCATACAATGGTTGAGCATTATTTTTAAAATTTTCTGTTTCAAAAGTTGCCCATTTGTCGCCAATGGTTACAATTTCTTTCTTTACACTATCCTTTGTAGTGTATGTAAACTGTTTTGCTGCAGGCAATTTTTTCTTATCATCAACATATAAGGACACTATAATAAACTTATCCTTCATTATTTTATAAACTTCAGGATCACTCCACACCTTCTCTTCCATACGGCGGCAGTTTACACAGGCATAACCCGTAAAATCAAGCAACATGGGTTTATTTGCTGCCTTGGCCATTTTCAACCCTTCTTCATAATCATGAGAGCAGTTTAAATTTAAAATACACTCGCCGCTCTGATAAATACTATAATATAACGGCGGAGGAAAACCACTGATAAGTGTAAGGTTAGCCCATTTTGTATTTGTTAATCCTGGAATTAAATAAACTGTAAAAGCACCAAAAGCAATAGCCAGTATTATCCTTGCCTTGCTTAATTTTTTTATTGGGCTGTCATGCGGAAATTTAATTTTTCCTAACAAATACAATGTTATTCCTGCTCCGCAAAGAATCCAGACAGCAAAGAAAACTTCTCTCTTTAAAATCCCCCAATGCATTACCAGGTCGGCATTGGATAAAAATTTAATAGCAAGTGCAACTTCAACAAATCCTAAAACTACTTTTACAGAATTTAACCAGCCACCCGATTTTGGTAACGAGTTTAACCAGTTTGGAAATAAAGCAAACAAAGCAAATGGTAAAGCCAATGCTAAACCAAAACCTCCCATACCAACTGTTAACTGTACAGCACCAC
>JBATAS010000283.1:0-6804 GCA_049661965.1 Ferruginibacter sp.
GTTCTCTATGTTGATGACAGGCTTATATTCACTTTTTATAAGCCATTCGGTATAAGCTTTTTTTGCAGATTCAGATAATTCTGCCGGTTCAAGTTCAAATCCATTTTCAACAGCAAACTGTTGTGCACCGGCACCCACTAAAATTACATGCGGTGTTTTTTCCATTACTAAACGTGCAACAGAAACCGGATGTTTTATTCTTTCAATACCCGCAACAGCACCACAATTGGCGTTGTGGTCCATAATGCAACTGTCTAATGTTACAATGCCATCCCTGTCGGGGTAACCACCCAAACCAACACAGCAGTTAATTTCATTTTCAATATGTATGGCACCTGCTTCCACCGCATCTAATGCTGTTCCTTTTGTTGATAATATTTTCCAGGCTTCTGCATTTACAGGCATACCACTATCCCATGTAGAAATAACAATGGGTTTGTTCGTTTGATCTAGGCTATTTGCAAATGAATTTTTTACCGAAAGGAGAGGAGCAGTCAAAGCCCCAAGCTGCAAGAATTTTCTTCTGTTCATGTTGATGATTAAAAATATTAATGCTGTATGGTAAGTTTGCGGAGCATGGCAGCAGATGCGGCATCGGCATATAAACCAAAAGCACTGGTTAAAACACCTTTGCTTGTTCCGTCTTTCGATTCAATGGCGTAAACAACATCTTCATCGGCCGGGTTGCTGTTGCCTTCAAAGCGATGAAATTCGACAATTTCAAATTCATCAGGATTGAGGCAAACTTTATTATCAGAGCACATTAGTTTATCAAAGGCAATATTGAAATTAATTGTATAGCCTCTTGCCCTTAATCCGTTGAGTGCTCCTACAACTGTATCATAAGATTCCATAATAATAATTTTTCTTAAAGTTACGAAATGAGCTTGCGTTTATAAAATGCCAGGTAAATAATTACAATTGCTGTAACAGCTGCCGTTATTAAAAAAGTAACTGTTGCGCCAAAATTATACCATAACAATCCGCAACCGCTGCTTGCAATCAGCGCACAAATGCTTTGAAAACCGGTATAAGTACCAATGGCAGTGGCAGTTTCGCTCTTATCAACAATATTGCTGATCCATGCTTTTGAAATACCATCGGTAGCAGCAGCATAAAATCCATAGAGCACAAAAAGTAAAAAGAATATAACCAGGTTGTTGTTGAATGCAAAGCCAATATACACTGTGGCAAAGGCTGCCAGACCAACCAGGAATATCTTCTTAAGCCCAAGTTTATCGGCCAGTATGCCAACTGGGTAGGCAATTAGTGCATATACAAGATTGTAAAAAATATAAATGCCAAGCACTTCTGTATCATTCAAACCGTTTTCTTTCATCTTTAGCAATAAAAAAATATCGCTGCTGTTGAACAAGGCAAACAGCAATAAACCGGTAACTAATTTTTTGTATTGTGGCGAACTTGTTTTCCAGTAACCCACAAATGCAAAAAATGAAACCCTTTTTGTGGGCATAGTTTTATCGCTGGTAGCTGGCCTCTTTTTTTCTTTAATGATCCTCGTTAATAAAATAACACAAACACCTGGGATGATTGACCACAAGAAAAGTGTTTTATAATCTCCGGGATAAAAGTATAGAAATGCCAATGCGATCGCTGGTCCCAGCACTGCTCCAAAAGTATCCATGCTTCGGTTAAAACCAAACACTCTTCCTTTGGTAGCAGGTGTAGCTTCATCGCTGAGCATGGCATCTCTTGCTGCCGTTCTTACGCCTTTGCCAAGCCTGTCGAGCGTTCTGGCAAAAAATATCCATACCGGATAAATAAACATGGCCATCATGGGTTTACTGATGGCACTTAAAGTGTAACCTAATTGTATAAATGGTAATCTTTTACCTGAGATATCACTTTGTTTGCCAAAATAACTTTTGCTGAGTCCGGCAACAGCTTCTGCAATGCCTTCCAGTATGCCGATGGCAACAATGGTAAACCCAATCTGTTTTAAAAACATGGGCATTACCGGAATCAGCATTTCGCTGGCAATATCATTGAAAAGGCTTACCAGCGATAATATCCAAACCGTTCGGGTGATGATCTTTTGTGGAGAATTTGTGAGTGGTTGCAACAGCCTTGATTTTTCCGAATGTAGGAATTAGTTGGTACATTGCAGCGATAAAAAGCTAATTTCTAACTACTTGAACAATAAGCAGGGTTTTAAAAACTGTTTATCTGGTATTTGGGATATAATACTGATATATGCAAAAAAAAAATAAGGCAGGAAAAAAGTCATCACAAACTGATATTGTAAAAGGCAAATTAGACATTTCGAAAAACGGGATGGGCTTTGTAATTGTAGAAGGCTCTCCAAAAGACATTATTGTACGGCCCAACGATTTTAACCGGGCATTTCATGGCGATATTGTACGGGTTCAGGTTAACAAAGGTTTATCAAAAGATAAAAGGCAGGAAGGGAAGATCATTGAGGTGGCTGAGCGTAAACAAAAGGAATTTATAGGCAATATTCAGATGAGTAAGAATTTTGCATTTTTTATTCCGGCATCGGAAAAACCAATTCCGGATTTTTATGTAGCCACAGATAAATTAAATGGGGCAAAGGATAATGAAAGAGTGGTGGTAAAACTTTTGAGTTGGGAAAAAAACGAAAAGAAACCCATTGGCGAAGTAGTTACTGTTTTAAAATCGGAGGATGAGAATGATATGGCGATGAAAGAGATTCTAATAGATGCTGGTTTTCCTTTGGAATTTGATAAAGAAGTGCTGGCAGAAGTAAAAAAACTGCAATCGCATATAGCACGGGAGGAAATTAAAAAGCGAAAAGATTTCCGGGATATATTAACCTTTACGATTGATCCGGTTGATGCAAAGGATTTTGACGATGCTATTTCTATAAGGAACCTCGATAATGGAAATTATGAGATAGGTGTACATATTGCCGATGTGAGTCATTTTGTGAAACCCGGTACCTTGCTGGATAAGATCGCTTACGAAAGAGCCACCAGTGTGTATTTGCCCGACAGGGTTAATCCGATGCTGCCCGAAAAAATTTCGAATGAACTGTGTTCTTTAAGGCCACGTGAAGATAAATATACTTTCTCTGCTGTTTTTCAAATTACCAACCGTGCAGAGATAAAACATACCTGGCTTGGCCGTACCATCATACATAGTAACCATCGCTTTACTTACGAAGAAGTGCAGGATATTATTGAAAAGAAAGACGGTCTGCATTCAAAACCGATTGTGTTATTAAATGAACTGGCTAAGAAATTCAGGAATGAAAGGTTCAGAAATGGTGCTATCAATTTTTCATCGCAGGAAGTACGTTTTCAACTTGATGAGAAAGGGAAACCCATCGGTATTATTGTAAAGGAAAGTAAAGATGCCCATAAACTGATTGAAGAATTTATGCTGCTGGCCAATAGGGCAGTTGCTAGTTATGTTTCAAAAATAAAAGTGAACAAGGAGCCTATTCCTTTTCCGTACAGGATACATGATACACCTGATGATGAAAAGCTGAAACCATTTGCTGCGTTCGCAAAAAAGTTTGGCTATACTTTTGACCTGCATGATGAAGCTGCTGTTGCATCATCTTTTAATAAATTACTGAAAGATGTGCAGGGCAAGCCTGAGCAGCATGTGCTTGAGCAACTGGGCATACGCACCATGTCGAAAGCCATTTATACTTCATCCAATATCGGGCATTATGGTTTAGGATTTGAACATTATTGTCATTTTACATCACCCATCCGCCGTTATCCTGATGTAATGGTACATCGCATATTGCAGCAATGTCTTGATAAAAACCTGCAGCTTGATAAAAAAATGGATGACCGTTGCAAACATTGCAGCGACAGGGAACGCAAGGCCATGGAAGCAGAACGTGCCGGCAATAAATACAAACAGGTGGAGTTTATGAAGAATTACCTGGGAGATGAATTCGATGGTATCATCAGTGGTGTTGCGTCTTTCGGTTTTTTTGTAGAAACAGTTACTCATAAATGCGAAGGCATGGTTACGGTAAGAGATCTGAGTGAATATGATGACTTCAGATTAGATGAAGCGGATTATGCGTTGGTTGGTATGCGTACCAAACAGAAATTCAGGATGGGGGATGCAGTGCGGATAAAAGTAGTTGCTGCTAATTTAAGCAAGCGACAACTGGATTATGAGTGGGTACCCGGAAAGTCAGTTGGCGGGGTGCAAAAAGCAAAACCTAAACCTCAGGTAAAATCTAAACCGGCGGGTAAAGCAAAGCCTACCGGCAAACCTCAGCCTAAAAAGAAAAAATAATTTTCATAACTGCAAAGGGAAGTTGGTTTTAAAACACGTAGATAATGATTTGGGAACCTTTGTATCTTATTGGTAATTCTTATGCATTCATTTATTGAACTCTCCAAAATCTTCGAAGAAAAATTCAACATCCGTCACTTTCCGGAGCAGCCAAATACTCTATATGATCCTGCACAATATATACTTGGTATTGGCGGTAAACGTATACGCCCGGTTTGTGTGTTGATGGGGAATCAGTTGTTTGATGAGATTGATCCTGATGCTTACCATGCGGCAGCGGCTATAGAATTATTTCACAATTTCAGTTTGATACATGATGATATCATGGACAAAGCACCCATACGGCGTGGTATGGAAACTGTACACACAAAGTATGGTGAATCAACAGCCTTGCTTGCAGGTGATGCCATGTTTGTAAAAGCATACGAATATCTTAATAAAATAAAACCCGCTCAATTACAAAAAGTTTTATTTCTCTTTAATAATACCGCCAGTGCGGTTTGCGAAGGCCAGCAACTGGATATGGATTTTGAAAAACGGGAGACAGTAGCGATGGAAGAGTACGTACATATGATCACTTTAAAAACATCGGTCTTGCTGGCGGCCAGCTTAAAACTGGGGGCTATTTTGGGTGGGGCAGGCGAAGGCAATCAAAATCATTTATACGAATTTGGAAAGAACCTTGGTGTGGCTTTCCAGGTACAGGATGATTATTTAGATGCTTTTGGAAATCCTGAAAAATTTGGAAAGAAAGTTGGAGGTGATATCCTGGCTAATAAGAAAACCTTTTTAATGATTCATGCTTTTGAAACGGCAAAGCCTGGCCAGTTAAATGAATTAAAGGAACTTATAAAAAACAACCCGGTCGATAAGGTTGAAAAAGTATTACAGATTTTTAAAGATTGCGGAGTTGATGACTGGGCAAAAGAACTGAAAAATAAATACCTGCAAACTGCATTAAAACATCTGGAAGATACAGCGGTATTATCGGTAAGAAAGAAACCGTTGCAGGAACTTGCTGATTATTTGATGATGAGAGAGAGTTAATTCACATACTGCTAAACCAGGAGACTGTCAGCAGGATGGTTCAAGAGCTGATATCCTTCAGTTTAGTTATACAATATTATTTTACATTCAACATAAGTTATTTTATTTTCTTAAATTCCATCTTTCAAAAACCAAACTAACATGGCTAATTCTTTGTTCCGCACAAAAAAAATTGAAAATATTTTAGCTGAAGGAAGCGATGACCCGCATGGAGGAGGCGGACTGAAACGTGTGCTTACCGTACGTGACCTTACTTTTTTTGGTATTGCAGCCATTATTGGCGCAGGCAGTTTTAGTAGTCTGGGTGCTGCTGTTTTTGATGGCGGGCCCGGTGTTGCCATCTTGTTTGTAATTACAGCTATCGCTTGTGGTTTTACTGCACTTTGTTATTCCGAATTTGCCAGCCGCATTCCGGTTGCCGGCAGTGCCTATACTTATGCCTATGCATCCTTTGGTGAATTATTTGCGTGGATAATCGGCTGGGCGCTTATTATGGAATATTCTATCGGTAATATTTATGTTGCCTATAGCTGGAGCGATTATTTTGTTTCTTTTTTAAGTAAGGTTCATATTCATGTACCCGAATACCTGGCAACCAGTTATATGGAAGTAAAACATGCCATGGCTGCCGGAAGTACTAATCCTGATGTATTAGCAGCCTGGAATACTTCGCCTGTAATTGGCGGGCTCCATATTATTTTTGATCTGCCTGCATTGATCATAAATATTCTTATCACTTACCTTGTATACCGGGGAATAAAGGAAAGCCGCAACTTCAGTAATATTATGGTAGTGCTGAAACTTGCCGTGGTGTTACTGGTTATCCTGGTTGGAGGCTACATGATATTCTCTAATGGGTTAACATTTAACTGGACACCTCCAAATGATGAGGGCATTAAATCTTTTATGCCCAATGGTTTTGGCGGTGTAATGATGGCTGTGAGTGGTGTATTCTTTGCCTACATAGGTTTTGATGCGGTGAGTGTACTGGCCGAAGAGAGTAAGAATCCACAACGGGATCTGCCAAGGGGTATGATACTTTCTTTGGTGATCTGTACCATCGTTTACATTTTATTATCGCTGGTATTAACCGGCGCAGTTAATTACCGCAATTTTGATGGAGTAGGAGACCCCCTTGCATTTATTTTTGAAGAACAGAACTTGAATCTGGGCTGGATGCAGTTATTTGTAGCTGTAGCTGCCGTTATTGCCATGACGAGTGTATTACTTGTTTTTCAAATGGGGCAACCACGTATCTGGATGAGCATGAGCCGTGATGGTTTGCTGCCTCCTGCATTTCAAAAGATTCATAAAAAATTCAAGACCCCGTCATTTGCAACCATTGTAACAGGTTTGGTTGTAGGGGTGCCTATTTTGTTTACAGATAAAACATTTGTGCTGGACTTTACCAGTATTGCGACCCTGTTTGCGTTTGTACTGGTCTGCGGTGGTGTTTTGTTTTTGCCAGTGAAAGAAAAAATACCCGGCCGC
>JBATAS010000284.1:0-1692 GCA_049661965.1 Ferruginibacter sp.
TTGACAGCAATTTTATTGTTATAGTTTAACCCTATATAATCTTAGATATGCAAAACAGATTTTTAAAAAAAATCCTGCTTTTAGCTGGATGCATCTTATTTGCATTTAACCAGAATGCTGTTGCACAGATTAATCCTTTAGCTGCAAATTCGTTAAACAAAATTTCAACCATAAATAAAAACTGGCAACCTGGTGGAATATTTAATGGCGAATATCCCGAAAAGGAAATACTTGCCGCCCGTACAGCATATACCAAAAAATTTGACAAAGGAAACGGAATAATAGATATGATTTTTGGTGGACCATTTCATTATGCTGATAATACAGGAGGATGGCAGGATATAAACCTTAATATTAAAAGCCAGACCAATGGAGTGTATGCTTACCTAAATGAAGAAAATAAATTCATTTCCCGGTTTGCCCAAAATACAAAAGATGGTGTGAAGATGGAATATAAGAACATCAGTATAGGGTTTGGGATCAATACTTCCATAGCAGCAACTAACTGGATGCCAGGCGCATCTAATAATTCAAATATTTTAACCAATGAAAACAGTATAACCTACAAAAACATTTATGAAAACATTGACTTGGAATATGAGCTTACAACAGAAGCCATGTTACACAGAATAGTATTCAAAAACAAAAATGTTTTTAACGGTCTTTTACAACAGCAGTTTATAAAAGTAGAAGAAACAATTAACCTGCCATTAAATACGGTTTTGAAAGATGATATCGGTGTTATTAACACAAATAGAATTACTAAGGGGAACATATTTATCGTTGTAAATGCAGATACGATATTTACTATTTTATCTGCTCATATCTGGGATGCCACTTTTAAGGGGAATATTTTAGAGAAAGACAATGAAATTGTCAACGGCGTAAGCGATATAAAGACATCCGTATATTTTTTGCAGGGCAATGCTGTTAAACTTATCGCTTCGATACCTACCCTATGGCTGTTTGCCCCAGAAAGAGTTTATCCAATCACTTTTGACCCTACTGTTAATGTTGGTAATGCAGGTTCGTTTAACTCCAGTTACCGTTATCCTTTTAATACCTGTAGGCAACAGAGAATAAGTCAGATACTTTTCCTGAAAAGCGATATCAATGCCGGCGGTATAAATACAACAGGAAATATAACCCAGATTGATTTTTTTCAAAATACCAATAATCCGATTGCAAATAATAATGTCAGGGTACAAATGCAAGAAGTAACATGGACTGTGATGACAACGCCTACACTCACTTCAACAGGCTTTATAAACTGTAATGTTCCTGCAACCCAAAATTTTACTTCAGGAGGTTCCAATAACTGGCGGTCGTTAACTTTTGGCAATCAATTCCCTTTTACAAACACCAAAAATTTATTGATTGAAGTTAGCTTTAATAATGCGCCAAATAATACCGCAGGTTGTACCTGTACAAATACTGGCCCGGGTGGCTATTGGGGTTGGTATAATTCTCCTTATGCCGGGCATCGCTGGGCTTATAGTAACAGTGCAGCCACGCCGCCAAGTGGAAATGATTGTAATTATGTTAATAGCCCCGAGGGTAACCCGGCTTATGGATATTTTATCCCTGCAACCAGGATCACTATAAATACAACAGCCGGTTGTTCACCCGTAAGCATTAGCACTCAACCTTCCTCACAAACAATAGTAGCACCTGCACAGGCACAGTTTTCTG
>JBATAS010000285.1:0-1948 GCA_049661965.1 Ferruginibacter sp.
CTTTGCTTTTATGAGCATGTGTTACTTCCAGGTAATACCCAAAAACATTATTGAAACTTATTTTTAAGGAATTAATACCCGTTGCCAACGCTTCCCGTTGCTGTATCTCCACCAGGAAATCTTTTCCGCCGCTGGCAATCTTTCGCAAATCGTCCAGTTCTTTATTAATGCCTTCTGCAATAACTGAACCCTTTGAAGCCGCAACCGGCGGGTTCTCCATCAACTCTTTAATAATCTTATCCAGAATATATTTACAGGGATTGAGTGAATCGCCAAGACGTTTCAAATATTCATTGGATGATTCTTCGCAAATCTTTTTTATCAGCTCTGTCTGTTGTAATCCTTTTGCAATTTGTAAAACCTCTCTTGGGTTTACTTTTTTAAGTGGTACTTTACTTACCAGCCTTTCCACATCGCCTGCCTGTTTAATAGCCTGAGATAATTTATTACGCAGATCAACTTCTTTAATTAAATACTCAACGGTGTTTAACCGCTCGTTTATTTTTACAATACTATTCAACGGTAAAACCATCCAGCGTTTCAGTAACCTGGCTCCCATGGCCGAAACGGTATTATCCAAAACTTTCAGTAAAGTATTGTTACCATCGGCACCACCAAGCAATTCAAGGTTGCGTATGGTAAAACGGTCCATCCACAAATGATCTTCCTTATCTATTCTTTGTATAGAAGTGATATGGCCCAGGTTTGGATGCTCTGTATCTTTTAAATAATGTAATACTGCACCGGCTGCAATAATCCCCATCGGTTGCCCCTCAATACCAAAACCTTTTAAACTGTGTGTACCAAAATGTTTCAGTAAACTTTCGGTTGCATAGGCTTCAGCAAAAATCCATTCTTCTAATGTATAGGTAAAAAACTTTGTGCCGAATGTTTCTTTAAAATATTTTTGACGGCTGCGCTGAAAAATAACTTCGGCGGGCTTCAGGCTCTGCAATAATTTATCGGCATATTCCTTATCGCCTTCGGCAACAAAAAATTCGCCGGTACTGATGTCTAAAAATGCAATGCCGATTTTATCGCCATCAAAATGAACTGCTGCTAAAAAATTATTACTGCTGTGTTCTAAAAGTTTATCGCTGGTGGCCACACCGGGCGTTACCAATTCTGTTACACCACGTTTTACAATGCCCTTGGCTTGTTTTGGATCTTCTAACTGATCGCAGATGGCAACACGATAACCGGCCTTAACTAATTTATGTAAATAAGTATCTAATGCGTGGTGAGGAAACCCGGCTAATTCCGATGCATCGGGATCGCCGCTGTTGCGTTTGGTTAATGTAATACCCAGCACCCCGGCAGTAGTTATGGCATCCTGTCCGAAAGTTTCATAAAAATCACCTACCCGAAACAACAGTATCGCATCAGGGTATTTAGCCTTGATAGCATTGTGTTGTTGCATTAAGGGAGAGTCTGCCTTCTTTTTTGCCATGGCGACAAAAATAACAAACCAATCGCAGATTTGAGGATTACAAATTGCAGATTAGAAGATTAACTGATTTCGCAGATAAAATCAGCGAAATTTGCGGTTAGTTTTCCTGCTTAGTCAATATTTCTTTCTTCATCTTTTCCCAAAGTCCGTCAAAGGTCTGGTGGTTTTCATCTTTCCATTTTTTACTAAAGCTTTTCATCTTTTCGTTCCGGTCGTCTTTTGTAAGAGTGAAAAATGCAGTAATGGCTTCGGAATCATTTTCAAAAGCCATCTGATTATACAGCTCTTTTAACTGCTGTTCTTTACGGATATTGCTGTTGGCAATATCAATTTCCATTTCTTCTCTCAACATCACTTTCTCATCATAACTGCCCGATGGTAAAATAGTTTTAGCTATTACCGGCATCAGTTCAATCAGAATTAAAATAAAAACAATCAGGTAATAACGAAACTGCAGCGCCGGACTGTTTTTTAATAAATTCGTTAACGCCTCTACCC
>JBATAS010000286.1:0-3140 GCA_049661965.1 Ferruginibacter sp.
ACCATACCTTTCGATTCTTTGGCGCTGATACCCGGCCGTGAACCTATAATAAATATTCTGCCGCTGCCCTGCTCCATCATCTTTACAAAAACCGGTCTGGCTACATTATAAGCTGTTTCAAAATTCAGTTTGTATTGTTTAGCAATGTCGGCTGTTTTGGTATCTGCAATTTGTCCCATAGCAAAACCACCTACCGTTAACACAGCCGCATCAATCTGGCCATATTTATCAATAACTGATTGCACAAATTTTGCAGAGTCGTCTTCATTCATCAAATCAACAACAGCTTTTTCCAGCTTTGCATCAACTATTTCAAAAGCTGTTGGATCGTTGGGAATTATTGTACCCACTACCTGATAACCTTCCACTAAGAATTTTTGTACAACTGCCTGTCCCATATTACCCGATGCCCCTGTTACAATTACTGTTTTATTTGCCATAGTTATAAATGTAAGAAATTATTGGAGGACTTCTTTAAACTAAAGAAGCCCCTTCATCAGGAGCTTTCTTGTAGTATCGGGGAGCAGACTTGAACTGCCGACCTTCGAGCTATGAATCCTTAACCATTTTAGCCTAATCTTTTACTATTTAGGTTTAATATTTCCTTCCCTCTTTTACAATCGTAATATTATAGGGCACTGGTTGAATTTCATAGGCCCCTTTAAAAATAGTCCTGTTTTCAGCAATATACTTTATCATTTTTTCTATTATTTGAGCATTTTTCTTGTTGCTCTTTTCAACTGTAAAATTATAAGATGCCGATACCTCACCAAACTTTGAATTGGCTATACACTCATATCTATCTCCATATGCAAAAGGAACTCTTGTAGTCTTTATAGTAGTGTTGCCAGCCCGAAACTCCCAAGATTCCATTTTAGATCTGTCTCTTTTTAAAAACAAATTTTTCAAATAAGTCAAACTCCCTACTAAAGTATCAAAGTCATTTACATTTACCGCAAAGTAACCACTGGATATTTGTTCAACAGTTACACTATCAGTATAAATAATAGGTTTTTTGAAATCGTGACTAAGTAGTGCTATTTTTTGACTAAATCCTGGAAGAGTATAAATTGAAAACAGTATTACGATTATCCTTTTCATCGAATTATTTTTTTGACAAATTACATTACATTATCTGAAATATTATGCTATTTTAATAAAATAACTTGCTGAAAAGTTCTTTCATAGTTGTTTTAGTATTGGTAACTATACAAGCTAAATCTCAAATTATCCGTTCGCCGGTGTCGGTGTTACTACCTATCTGCAAGCCAACACTTAAACTCTTTAGCGCCGCCGCCTTGTCTCCGACAGAGGAAAAACACATTTCACAAATCAAGTTGATTTCTATATTTTTGCACCCCCTTTAACCCGTCGGGGTAGCTCAGCTGGTTAGAGCATCGGATTCATAACCCGAAGGTCGGCAGTTCAAGTCTGCTCCCCGATACAAAAAACCCACCTACCGGTGGGTTTTTGCTTTTATATTGAAAATTTAAGCATATAACAGCAGTTTCAACCGTTCTATAACTTTTTCTCCATTAGGTAACATAGCTTTCTCAAGAACAATATTCATAGGAACAGCGGGTAAATTTAAAGCGCCCAAAACTTCAACCGGGGCATCCAGAAAACGGAAACAGGATTTTGAAATACGGCCTGCCAGCGATTCGGCAAATGAATTGTCCTGCTGCTCTTCGGTAAGTATTAAACATTTTCCATGTTTTTTTACCGTAGCAAAAACCAGTTCTTCGTCCAAAGGAAATAAAGTACGCAGATCAATAATTTCTACCTGTCCTGTAAAATTTTTAGCAGCAGCTTTTGCCCAGTACACGCCCATACCATAAGTAATGATACAACAGCTTTCACCACTATCAACATAATCTTCATCAGCTTGTAATACAACATTTCCTTTACCTAATGGAATAATATAATCACGTGATGGTTCGGTGTTTTTAGCTTCTTCGGTACCCGGAACTTTACTCCAGTATAATCCTTTATGTTCCAGCATCACCACCGGATTGGGATCGAGGAAAGCTGCTTTTAATAATCCCTTCATATCTGCAGCATTGCTGGGATAAACTAGTTTAATTCCTTTAATAGTTAACAAAGTACTTTCAACACATCCGCTGTGGTAAGGACCGCCGCCACCATAAGCGCCAATCGGAACTCTTATTAAAGTTTGAACCGGAAATTTTCCACAACTTAAATAACAGCTTTTCGAAATTTCTGTTACCAGTTGGTTCAATCCCGGATAAATATAATCGGCAAACTGTACTTCAACAATCGGTTTTAATCCAACAGCGCTCATGCCCACTGTTGAACCGATTATATAAGCTTCCTGTATAGCTGTGTTAAAAACACGGTGATCGCCAAACTGCTCCGCCAATGTTGCTGCTTCTCTGAAAACCCCGCCCAGCCTGCGGCCTACATCCTGTCCGTATAAAAGCGATTCGGGATGATCTTCCATTATTTCCCTGATGGCAAACAATGCTGCATCAACCATTAATACTTTTTCTTTATTGGCAGGCGCTCTGTCGCCAGCTTCTTCAGTAACTGTTGCAGGAGCAAAAACATAATCACTAACGGTTGAAGGATCTGGCTCCGGTGCCGCTGTTGCACCTTGAAAATGATGAGCCACTTCTTTTTCCGTTTCAGTTTCAATGGCTGTTAATACTTCTTCGGTAATTCCGAGTTCGAGTAATTTATTGCGGAGTTTAGGCCCGGGATCATCTACTGCATGCTTTGCAAGATCATCATCAGTGCGGTAAAATTCTTTGCGTACACCACTGGTATGATGCCCCAGCAATGGCACTCTTGCATGCACTAAAAACGGATGCCTTTCCTTACGCACTTCATCCACTACATTTTTCATAACATCATAACTCTGCAAAAAATCGCTGCCATCAATGCTGATACGTTTTATACCTTTAAAACCTTTAACCATTTCGTTGGCATTGGTTGTACGGGCTTCTTCAGATGTTACACTGATACCCCAGCCATTATCCTGCACCAGGTAAATTACAGGCAGTTGATGCAATGCAGCAAACTGAAATGCCTCACTCACTTCTCCTTCGGTAACCGAAGCATCACCCAGCGAACAGATCACAACAGGCAATTCGCCATTAGCGCCTTTCTTTAATTTTTCG
>JBATAS010000287.1:0-4273 GCA_049661965.1 Ferruginibacter sp.
TTGTTAATTTTCTTAACCTCACCTTTATTGGTTGTGGCAATAAAACTTACGTTGGGTACGGTTGTAATCACCGTTTGATTAAATTCTCTCTCCAGCCGTTCCTGAATAATCTCCATGTGCAGCATACCCAAAAATCCGCATCTAAAACCAAAACCCAGCGCCTGCGATGTTTCTAATTCAAAAGTTAAGGAAGCATCGTTCAACTGCAGTTTATCCATACAATCACGTAACTCTTCAAAAGCATCCGTCTCCACGGGGAAGATACCGGCAAACACCATCGGTTTCACATCTTCAAAACCTTTGATAGCTTCTTTCGAACCATTCACAGTCGTGGTGATGGTATCACCCACTTTTACTTCCTTGGCATTCTTGATACCGGTAATTATATAACCCACATCTCCCGCCTTCACTTCGTTCCTGGGACTCATACCGAATTTCAATATGCCCACTTCATCGGCCCCGTATTGCAGACCGGTATTGCTGAACTTGATCAGGTCGTTCTTTTTAAGTGTTCCGTTAAACACCCGGTAATACACAATAATTCCACGGAAACTGTTGTACACACTGTCAAAAATAAGTGCCTGCAACGGAGCTGTTGGGTCGCCTTTTGGTGCCGGAATACGATCAATAATGGCGGTAAGGATTTCCTCTATTCCAATTCCGCTTTTACCGCTGGCCAGTAAAATATCTTCGGGCTTGCAACCTATCAATTCCACAATCTGGTCAGTAACTTCGGGTATCATGGCGCCATCCATATCAATCTTATTGATCACCGGAATGATCTCTAAATTATTTTCAATAGCAAGGTATAAGTTACTGATTGTCTGCGCCTGAATACCCTGGCTTGCATCCACCAGAAGCAACGCTCCCTCACATGCTGCAAGAGCTCGGCTCACTTCATAACTAAAGTCCACGTGGCCGGGTGTGTCAATCAGGTTAAGGGTATATTCCTCTCCTTTCCAGGGGTAGTTTATCTGTATAGCATGACTTTTAATGGTAATACCTTTTTCCCTTTCCAGGTCCATATCATCCAATACCTGTGCCTGCATTTCCCTTTCGCCAATCGTTTTGGTAAATTCCAGCAACCTGTCGGCAAGGGTACTTTTGCCGTGATCAATATGTGCAATGATGCAAAAATTTCTGATGTTCTTCATGTACGTTCGCTCGCTTTTTAAGGGGGCAAAAGTAGTTTAAAATAGTGGGATTTGAACAGAGATTGCGTTGGGTTTAAAGGTTATTATGTACTTAGCTTTGGTACTACTATTTGGCTGCTGAGGCGTCGCACTCTTGTGCAAAATAACTTTATTGGGCTTTTATTGAAGTGGAGATTGTGGAGGAGTGTAAGTGAGCCACCAGTAAAGACAATGAATCTACAAGCTTTTCAACACATACACTTTCTATAACAATTCATACAATAAGCACTAAATTCTTTTTTAAACAAGTTGCATTTTGTATGCCTGATGCCCGAAAGCCATTAAAACATTTCCCTGCACAAAAAAAACAGCGTATGAATATTACAAAAACGATGAAACTCCGGATTTTTGCGGCCCTGCAGATAACTTTAGTTTATAGCTTTGTATTTAATCCCTGGACTAGTTTTCCCTATACATTTTTAATCATCATAATTGCAGCCATATTGCTGACAGTTTTAAGTAAAGTCAGTCTGGCAGAACTGGGTTTTAAAACCAACAGGAATTTTTTCAGTATTGTTACAACCGCATTGCTCATTTTTGCAGTATCAGAACCTGTACTCGACTTTATTATTCAGCCGCTCATTAATAAGCTCACTCATGAAATACCTGATTATTCAGCATTTGACCGTGTAAAGCATAATTTTCCAAAATATTTAAAATACCTGTGCTTTATCTGGGTAAGCGCTGCATTTGGGGAAGAGGTATTATTCCGTGGGTTTTTATTCAGGCAGTTCAATATGCTTCTTCCCGACTTCAGGTTCAAAACAATCTTCATAATAATTCTTACTGCATTACTTTTCAGTTTACCGCATATATACCTGGGGCCTGCCGGGCTTATCATGACTTTTATTTTTGGGCTTATGTTTGGCTTCATTTATATAAAATGCCAATACAATTTATGGGTAACAATTGTTTTGCACGGCCTTGTTGACAGCCTGTTTATTACATTGGCTTATACAGGCTGTTTAGATTATTATGAGATAGGAAATAAATACTTCTTCGGTTATTAGTTTTTGCCCGTAAAAACTGACATCGTTAAAAATCATACCTAAAAACAACATTACAAAGATGGATGAATTGCAATCTCCGCCGTTGTTGGTGTTACATAATACACACGCAAGCCAACTGGCGCCCCAGCATACGCCGCCGGCTGCTGTTATCACCACCGGCGATAGCACCGGCAAAGGGCCGTCAATAAAAAACAAATTCCCAAAAGCTCAAATTTCAGTCGTCGGTGATAACAGCAGCCGGCGGCGACTTATGGTTTAGGAAGGGGTGCAAAAAAGGCCAACAAAGCCAAAATTAATCGCACTAAAAAAAGAGTAATAAGTTTTGTAGCTCACCCAAACGGATGAGCTTTAAGTCCCACACTGCCTGTATGTTTGTTGAGTGCATTGCAAATTAAGCGGCATCAGCACAACTTGAAATAGCATTAATCAAAAAATAATAACAATGGAAACAATTAGAAAAACGGCATTAGCAATTATTTATTTGTTGTTAATCAACACTATTGCCAGTGCACAACCGCTCTTTAACAAAACGAACGACAGCTTTACTGGTAGTGCTGAAAATACAGTTGCCGCAAACAATAATAATGCTGGGCAATCTGCCTCATCAAACAGTATCAATACTGAAAATACTTCTACCCTTTTTGCAAATAAGGGCCGTGCATGGTATATAAGCGTTGCAAATGGTTCGGGTCAGTTAGGTACAAAAGAAAAACCGGCCAGAGACCTTGGTAATATCATTCATCATTTAAAACCAAATGATATTATTTACATTGCCGGAGGAACTTATTTAAGCAAAGGCGGCAGAGGGGCTGATGAGATAAATGTGCCTGTAAAAATTTACGGTGGATTTGACGAAACATTCACCAAAAGAGATCCCTGGGGAGCAACCAAAACTATTCTTACAGGAACAAATGAGTATATGAAGTTAACCACTCCACGCTTATATATTCGTACAGATCAGCAACGTGAAAGCAATGGACAATTATCAACCGGATCGGAAATTATAGTGGATGGCATTATTTGCGACAATGGACCTCGAAATCGTTATCATGAAGAAAAGGACCTGGCCATTAGAAGACAGGCAAGCCCAAAATCCGGGCGTAACCCAAGTCCCGAATCAGGTGGCGTAACGATTGTAGGCAGTAAGTACACCAATGTTACCGTAAAAAATTGTGTTATTATGAATACTGCACCAACAGAAGGGGCACTATCGGTGCGTATTTTTCATGCTGCCACCGGTATAATTCAAAACAACTTCTGTATTAACAATACCGGATACGGCATTCATATTCGTTCTGGCTATACAGGTTCCGACCCTAAACTTATACCTAAATTTAATGTGCTTAATAATACCTCACTTTTTAATTGGAAACATGATGCTGTTGCCAGTTACGGTGGTGATGCATTGGCTATAGACCAATACTTAAAAGCAACCATAGAGAACAACGTATTTGGTTTTGGACACAAGGGAGGTGTTTACAATAAAGGATCAAAAATTCTACTGAATAATAACCTGTTTACCGGCAATTCAAAATATGATTATAAAGAGATAAACGCTATGATGAAGGTTGATTATTTATTGGATGAATCAACCCTTTTAGATCAAAACAGTACCGGTAACAAAGCCATGATGATTAAAATACCGGTTGCGGCCAGATGGGCTAAAATTTACGGCAACCGTGTGGAGATTACCAGAGAAGAAGTTGATGCATCGGTTAGTGCAAGTAATTCGGGAGCAAATCAGTTAAGACAAATGCTTGGACTGAATTTGCAAGCCGGAGGAACAGCTATGGATGCAGAAATTTTCTTACCTAAATTAGAAATTGAAGAGGCTTTACCAGCAGGGAACCTGCCATGGGATGGAAAAGGCTGCCAAAAACCACAACAATAAGTAAAGGAATACAACTGCTTTTGCTACCCACTGGTAAACATCAACTATTTATGATCATTTTGCTAAATCACCCCAAAGGATGAGTTGATGTGGAACAGTTCTTTGTTTCTTTGTTTTGTAACCAAACGTAAACACCATGAAAATTAGAACCAGAAAAAGAACGGCCGCAGAAAATGCAG
>JBATAS010000288.1:0-3420 GCA_049661965.1 Ferruginibacter sp.
CAGTTACCAATGATGTTGCAGGTGCCATTGCTGATTTAAAAGGCGGTAAAATTGCTTTTAAGGTAGATAAAGTGGGTATCATTCACGCTTCTATCGGCCGGGTAAGTTTTGCTCCTGAAAAAATCGCAGAAAACAGCCAGGAACTGATCAATGCTGTAGTTAAGTTAAAACCATCTTCAAGTAAGGGAACTTATTTAAGAGGTGTTAGTATGGCCAGCACCATGAGCCCTGGTATTGCAATTGACACAAAATCTGTTCAAAACTAACCCTTCGACTTCGCTCAGGGTGACAAAAAAATAATTGATATGACAAAGCAGGAAAAAAATGAAGTAATTGAAGTACTGAAAGGCAAGTTTGCCCAGTACAACAACTTCTATATAACCGATACAGAAAGCTTAACAGTAGCACAGGTTGGTAAATTACGCAACCATTGCTTCAATAAGCAGGTAGAAATGAAAGTGGCTAAAAACACTTTGATCAAAAAAGCATTAGAAAGCTTAGATGCTGAAAAATACAGCGGCGTTTTTGATTCTCTGCACCAGGTAACAGCCCTGATGTTCAGCGAAAACCCGAAAGAGCCTGCAATGATCATCAGCAGCTTCCGTAAGGAGAACAACAACGAAAGGCCTTTACTGAAAGCGGCTTTCATCAATGGTGATGTATTTGTTGGTAACGATCAACTGAAAGCATTAACCCAGATCAAAACCAAGAATGAATTGATTGGTGAAGTGATTGGCTTATTGCAATCTCCAATACAACGTGTATTGGGCGCTTTACAAAACAAAGATGCAGCTAAAGCTGAGGCGGAAGTTGAAGCACCTGTTGCGGAAGCACCAGCAGCTGAAGCTCCGGCCGCGGAAACACCTGCAGCAGAGGCAGCGCCAGAAACACCAGCCGCAGAAGCAGCACCGGAAACTCCGGCAGGTGAAGACGAAACACCGCAGGCTTAGTTTATACTAAGAATGTAACAATTCGAATTTTGCACATTTGCTTAATTGCACATTTGCATATTTATAAAAGACAACAATTTTTTTAAAACTCTCCGACGGATCCGCCTAATGGCGGACAAGAAGCCGGAAAAAAAACAAACATTATGGCAGACGTAAAATCATTAGCTGAAAACTTAGTAGGCTTAACAGTAAAAGAAGTACAGGAATTAGCAGAATTCTTAAAATCAGAGTACGGTATTGAACCAGCTGCTGCTGCAGTTGTTATGAGTGCAGGTGGTGGCGATGGCGCTGCTGCTGCTGAAGAGAAAACATCATTTGATGTTATCCTGAAAGCTGCCGGTGCAAACAAATTAGCAATCGTAAAGATCGTTAAAGAATTAACCGGATTAGGACTGAAAGAAGCTAAAGATTTAGTTGACGGCGCTCCAAAACCAGTTAAAGAAGGTGCAGATAAAGCAACTGCTGAAGAAATTAAAGCTAAATTAACTGAAGCAGGTGCTGAGGTTGAGATTGCTTAATTAATTCCTTAAAAATAGCTTTAAAGGCCGGGGAGAAATTCCTGGCCTTTAATTTTTCCAAAAAACATTGATTTTATAGGAGATTTTCCAGAAAATGGTAAAAAAAGCGACTTGTCCACAAAAATCCGTCCAATTCCCTAAAAAATCGTATATCGTAATCATTTAAACGGAAAATAATCCCTACCTTTGCCGTCCTTTAATTTATGGGTTAGTGGCGCAAGCTGTATCTATACTATGGAATAAAGGATCTTCTGCACACTTAAAAGTCTTAATTACAATATGTCTGCAACAAAAACACCCGCTGCTAAACGTTTCAATTTCGGTAAAGTTGAATTTTTAGCGGAAACACCCGATTTGCTGGGAATCCAGATCCAATCATTTAAAGATTTCTTTCAGTTACAAACCACTCCTGACAAGCGTAATGTGGAGGGCTTGTTCCGTGTATTCAAGGAAAACTTTCCTATCACAGATACCCGTAACATTTTCGTACTGGAATTTCTAGATTATTTCGTAGATCCTCCACGCTACACCATCGAAGAGTGTATTGAAAGAGGTTTAACCTACGCTGTTCCCTTAAAAGCAAAACTGCGTTTAAGTTGTAATGACGAAGAACACGTTGACTTCCAGACAATTGTTCAGGATGTGTTCTTGGGTAATATCCCCTACATGACTCCACGTGGTACTTTCGTTATCAACGGAGCCGAGCGTGTTGTGGTTAGTCAGTTACACCGTTCACCTGGTGTATTCTTTGGTCAGTCAGTTCACCCGAATGGAACTAAGATTTACTCTGCAAGGGTGATTCCGTTTAAAGGTGCCTGGATGGAGTTTGCAACTGACATCAACAATGTGATGTTTGCTTACATCGATCGTAAGAAAAAATTCCCGGTAACAACTTTGTTGCGTTCAATAGGTTTCGAAACTGATAAAGACATTCTGGAATTATTCGGAATGGCTGACGAAGTTAAAGCTGATAAGAAAAGCCTGGAGAAATGCATCGGCAAGCGTTTAGCTGCACGTGTATTGCGTACCTGGGTTGAAGATTTTGTGGATGAAGATACCGGTGAAGTTGTATCAATCGAAAGGAATGAAATTATTTTAGAAAGAGATATTGTTTTAGATGAGTCGAATATTGAATTGATTCTTGAGAACGAAGCCAAGAGTGTATTCATTCAGAAAGAAGAGGTGAGCGGTGATTATGCCATCATCTACAATACATTAAATAAAGATACCTCTAACAGTGAGTTGGAAGCGGTACAGCATATCTACAAGCAATTGCGTGGTGCTGATGCTCCCGATGATGAAACTGCACGTGGTATTATCGATAAATTATTCTTCAGTGATAAGCGTTACGATTTAGGTGAAGTAGGCCGTTATAAAATTAACCGCCGCCTGGGGCTTGATTTCCCTATCACTAAAAAAGTATTAACAAAAGATGATATCATCGCCATCATTAAAACATTGGTTCTTTTAACCAATGGTAAATCTGAGGTTGATGATATTGATCACTTAAGTAACCGTCGTGTACGTACAGTAGGCGAGCAATTGTATGCTCAGTTTGGTGTTGGTTTGGCCCGTATGGCCCGTACCATCCGTGAGAGAATGAACGTACGTGATAACGAGGTATTTACGCCGGTTGATCTGATCAATGCAAGAACGTTGTCATCAGTTATCAACTCGTTCTTTGGAACATCGCAATTATCGCAGTTCTTAGATCAAACCAATCCGTTGAGTGAGATAACGCATAAGCGTCGTATCTCCGCACTCGGACCCGGAGGTTTAAGCAGAGAGCGTGCAGGTTTTGAGGTTCGTGACGTACACTATTCTCACTACGGTCGTCTTTGTACCATTGAAACTCCGGAAGGACCAAACATTGGCTTGATATCTACACTTTGTGTACATGCCAAAATCAATGACATGGGTTTCATTGAAACGCCGTATCATAAGGTGAATGA
>JBATAS010000289.1:0-2208 GCA_049661965.1 Ferruginibacter sp.
CGGTACGGATTAACAGTTGATGATGTAAACAGTGTGGTGGAAATAGCATTGGGTGGTATGCGGCTTACAACAACGGTAGAAGGCAGACAGCGTTTTTCCGTCAATGCAAGGTTTGGGCAGGATTTCAGAAACAACCTTGAATCTTTAAAACGTTTACAGGTGCAAACCATGAAGTACGGCCCTGTGCCATTGGAAGCAGTGGCTGATGTAAAAATTACAGAAGGCCCGCCGATGATCAATTCTGAAAATGCGATGTTGCGGGGAACAGTTTTATTTAATGTACGGGAAAGGGATTTGGGCGGTACTGTTAACGAGGCTAAAGAAAAACTGGATAAAATGATTACCAAGTTACCAAAGGGGTATTTTTTGGAGTGGAGCGGCCAGTATGAAAACCTGATACGCAGTGAAAAAACATTGAAAATGATTTTACCGGTGGTGCTGCTCATTATTTTCCTGTCGATGTATTTCGCCTTCCGCAATGCAAGAGAAGCATTCCTGAGTTTGATTTCAATACCATTTGCTTTGATTGGTGGCGCAGTAATGATCTATTTCTGGGGTGTGAATTTATCGGTGGCAGTAGCAGTTGGTTTCATTGCCTTGTTTGGATTGGCGGTAGAAACCGGTATTGTTATGGTGATTTACCTCAACGATGCCATGCAGCAATTGGTTGATAAAAAAGGTAATTCAAAAGATACCATTACAAAAGCAGATTTACGGGAATATGTAATTGCAGGTGCAGCAAAAAGATTGCGGCCAAAATTAATGACGGTGAGTGTCTCTCTTTTTGCATTGATTCCTATTCTTTGGAGCCACGGTGTAGGTAGTGATGTGATGAAACCAATCGTATTGCCCATGGTGGGCGGGGTATTAACATCTGCAACACATATTTTATTGGTGACCCCATTGATATTCTTAATGGCAAAGGAATATGAATTAAGAAAGCAAGGAAAAATTGAAGTGCTGGAAACAAAACACTAAGGGATTAATTTAAACCTATAAATTATGGATAATCAAAAAAGACTTCTCAGTGCGGGTATATTAACAGCGATTGCAGCATCGCTCTGCTGTATTACTCCAGTATTGGCATTACTTGCCGGAACAAGTGGCATCGCATCTTCGTTTTCCTGGATGGAGCCATTCAGACCGTATTTAATAGGCTTTACCATTTTGGTTATCGGGTATGCCTGGTATCAAAAATTAAAACCTGTAAAAAAGGAGGATTGTAATTGTGAAACAACTGAAAAGAGAAAATATTTTCAAACAAAAACGTTTCTTGGCTTAGTAACTGTGTTTGCCGCATTAACGATTGTTTTTCCTTATTACTCAAAAGTGTTTTTCCCAAAAAGTGAAAAGAAAAATATAGAGATCAGCAAAGCCACTATCAGTGCCGTTGAATTTAAGATTAAAGGGATGAGCTGTGCGGCCTGCGAAGAAGAAGTAAAGCATGAAGTTAATAAGTTGCCGGGAATCATCAATGCGGAGGTATTTTATCAAAAAGGGAATGCCACCATAACATTTGATTCAACCAAAGTAAACGTAAAGTCTATCGAAACGGCTGTCAATGCAACAGGCTATAAAGTAACTGAGTCAAAAATAAAATAAAATGGAAATAATAACGAAATCAACAATTACCTGCCCTAAATGCAGCTATCAGAAAGAAGAGGCAATGCCAACAGATGCATGCCAATATTTTTACGAATGTAAAAACTGTAAAACGATATTAAAACCGAAGCAAGGTGACTGTTGTGTTTTTTGCTCCTATGGTACTGTGCCTTGCCCCCCGATTCAAAATGGCAAAAGCTGTTGTAATTAAACACTAAACTTAATCAGATGAAAAAAATAATAGCTATTCTTCTTGCCTTTATGGTTGTCAAAACTGTTGCAGCACAACAGGTGTTAACCATGCAGGAAATTCAATCGGCCATTCAAACCAACCATCCTGCCTTAAAAATGCTGGATGCCGAAGCCCGTTCTATGAATGAAGAAGCCAAAGGTGCTTATAGCTGGATGCCGCCGGAAGTAGGCGCTGGATTTTTTCAGACACCTTATGATCCCGGCAGGTGGAAGTCAATTAACGGCCAGCCGGGCATGGGTGCTTTTATGATTTCAGCCCAGCAGATGTTTCCCAATAAAAAAAGACAGAATGCTGAGTTTGCCTACATGAATGCGCAGTCATCCGTAGAGTTGCAAAAAAAAGATGTAATAATA
>JBATAS010000290.1:0-1611 GCA_049661965.1 Ferruginibacter sp.
CGGCCAATTTCTTTACCATCCTTCATTACAATAAATGTGGGCACTAGCGTGACATTAAGTGCGCTGGCAATATTCCCCAAAGAAGTTTTAGCACGGTCAACGCCAAACATGGTTATTGCATCATCCAATATGCCACTCTTTTCCTGTAGCTTAAAAAATTTAGGTAAAATAAACTGCGTATCCTCGCACCAAGTACCGCCAAAAACTATAAACTGGTATTTTCCTTTGGCTCTTTCAAAAGCACCCAGCGTAGCCGTATCAGGGTTATAAAACTTCTGGCTGTTATTGTACCAGGCAAATGCAGTATCGTTTTGAATCAGGTATTTATTTACCAGCCCACGCACTATTTTTACTTCGGGGTGGTTGGGTAAATCCTGGCTTGCTTCATATTGGGCCTGTGCAAATACTTGAGTTGATGCTGCTGTTAAAAACAAAACTGCAAATAAATATGTTTTCATTTTAATGAATTTGAATATCAGTATAAGTTTATGGAATAAATATCGGTTCAAAAAAACAACTAACCGAATGTTTTATGTTAACAGCCCGTTACAGTCCGGCTTTCAATTCGTATAAAAAACCTTTTAGCCTTTTAAGCGACTCAATTAAAGCAAATTTTTCATCCCCTCTTTTATTCTGCTTTAAAAAATCCTTGGCTCCTTCAATGGTGTATTTTCTTTCACGCAGTAAATGATAAATCAATTTCAGATTCTTAATATCCTCAGGACGAAAAAGCCTGTCGCCTTTGCCTTTCTTCCGTGTTTTTAAAATATCAAATTCTTTTTCCAAAAAAGGTATCAGCGACTGGTTAACCTTAAACATATCGGCAACAATGCCAATGGCGTAGTATTTTTTTTCAAATAAAATTTCATCTGCCGGTATCTCAATCAAATCGGCTCCCGATTCCTTTTCTTTCAGGCTCATACGGCCACGAGTTTTCTTTTTATTATCAGCCTTGGTTTTAGTTTTTATTTTATCTGCCGTTGGTTTTACAGGCACAACAGGTTTTGACACTGGTTTTTTAACAACCGGTGCATCATCAAAATCAAATGCTATTTGCTGAAGAGCCATAATTAAAATTAGTCAAAACTTTTGGCACTGCCAGTAGATGCAATTTTAAGTACCTGATCGTACTGGGCAGCAGTTAAATCATTAAAGAAGAAATAAACCGGATCAACCGGCGTTCCATTAATATGCACTTCGTAATGCACATGTGGGCCGGTACTGGCGCCGGTGTTGCCCACCCAGCCAATAACTTCGCCACGTTTTACACGCTGGCCTACCCTAGTTTTAATACGTAGCATGTGCATATACTCGGTTTCGTAACCGTAGCCATGGTTAATAATTACATGGTTGCCGGTACCGGTGCCTACGCCTGCCGTGGTAACCACACCGTCGCCCGTGGCATAAATAGGAGTGCCTTGCGGTGCAGTAAAATCAAGTCCGTTATGCATTTTTGCAATACCGTAAATTGGGTGAATGCGGTACCCAAATCCACTGGCTATTCTTGTTAATTGTTTATTGCTGATGGGCTGAATGGCCGGTATGCTGGCCATTTTTGTTTCCTGATTATTGATTAATTTCTCAATGGCAGTATAACTTTCAAACTGGTAA
>JBATAS010000291.1:0-1925 GCA_049661965.1 Ferruginibacter sp.
TGCTTAATGCACTACGCCAGTGAAAAAGAAAGATGATAACGATCAGCGCCACCACAGCCATTTCTTCAACCAGTTTTACCTTAATGTTGCCGATAGCCGCTTCAATCAGTTCACTGCGGTCGTAGGCGGTTTTAAAGGTTACACCTTCGGGCAATCCTTTTTGCACATCTTTCATTTTCTCTTTTACGGCATTGATTATCTTATCTGCATTTTCACCATATCGCATTACTACAATACCACCTACAACTTCGCCTTCACCGTTTTCATCAAAGATTCCCAATCGTAAATCGCCACCCATCTGTACCGTACCAATATCCTTCACCCTTACCGGAATACCATTATTGTTGCCCACTGCAATAGCCTCGATGTCGTCTTTATTTTTGATGTACCCCAATCCCCGGATGATATAAGCCATATCACTCATTTCAAATTTGCGGCCGCCCACATCGTTGTTACTGGCTTTTACTTTGTTCATCACATCCATAAGGCTGATGTTATAGAACTGTAATTTTACCGGGTCAATTACCAACTGGTATTGTTTTTCAAAACCGCCAAAGGATGCCACTTCGGCAACACCGGGTACGGTTTGCAAAGCCAGTTTTACATACCAGTCCTGCAAGGCTCTTTGTTCACCGAGGTCGAGGTTTTTTGTGTCCAGTGTGTACCAGAATACATGACCAACCCCTGTACCATCGGGGCCAAGTGTGGGTGTTACGCCTGTAGGCAATAAGCGTTGTGCATAATTCAACCGTTCCAGTACTCTTGTTCTTGCCCAATACACATCTACATCATCTTCAAAAATTACATATACAAAACTCATCCCGAACATAGAAGTGCCCCTGATGTTTTTCACTTTTGGAATGCCTTGCAGGTTACTAACCAGCGGATAGGTAACCTGGTCTTCCATAATTTGTGGACCACGGCCCATCCATTCGGTAAAGACGATCACCTGGTTTTCGCTGAGATCAGGGATTGCGTCAATGGGGTTTTTCTTGATATTGAAAATGCCCCACGCAAACAAGCCTGCTGCCAACAGCAAAACGATGTAGCGGTTTTTTAATGACCAGGAAATTAATTTAGGAATCATAATGCTTTTTTTGGCTTGTGAATTATTTCATCATTTCTTCTACACTACCGCAGGTCATCATCTTATCTCCGTAGTAAGGATTTTTGATGTCTTTGGATTCACTGAGCCACATAGATCCTTCATTATACATTGGGCAATGATCGTGGTACAATGTCATACCAGCCCCAAATGCCTTTACCATATCGTACATGTCTTTACTCATCATGGCAAAATGTTCCCGCTGATGTTCAATTTTATTTTTTGAGATGTGTTCTGCATGTTCTTTCAGGTCGGCTTCAATATCATCATACACTTTTTTCTGGTCGGCACTTAATAGTGATTTATCAAACCCTTTCATAACATCAAACATTTTTCCAGAGGCTGCAGCCGCATCAGTTTCATTTCCGTTTGCCAGCGCATTTTTAACCGCCAGGTAATCCATAACCATTGATTTCATAAAGGCTGAAACAGCGGGATCAACAGTGGCGAATGTGGTTGCTACCATTTTCACATTGTCATCTGCCGTCGTATTGTCTTTCATGGGCATGGGCATACTGTCATGGTTCATACCCGTGCTGTTGTCTTTTGCAGAATTGTTGCTGTTGCAGGAAACCACGGCTAAAGCTGCGATTACTGTTAGTGCAAGGATTATCTTTTTCATTTGTATAATTTTTAGTTGATTAATGTTTGTGATTGGAATGATCGTCTTTTTGCTCTTTTAACGCCATGCCACATTTAGGGCAGTTACCGGGCTTATCATAAGTTTTATCCCCTTCGCATTTCATGGGGCAGCTATAAGCTACAACAGCCGGTTCTTTTTCTTTCAAAGCCATACCACATTTTGAACATTTACCGGGTT
>JBATAS010000292.1:0-6532 GCA_049661965.1 Ferruginibacter sp.
ATATTATGTTTAGCCAGGGAATAAATAAATTCATACTTATTGCAGAAAATGTATTGAATTTTCACAGTAGTGATGACAGTTATTATGAAGAATGGCGTGAGCAGGTGGAAGATACCGGCGGCTGGATTGCTGTTGTAGATATGCCTGCACAAAGTCAGTACGACTTCAGACAAGCCAGGTTAACCAACTATATAACACTTATTGATTTTCCACAGTGGCGTACATTAAAACCCGAACTGGTTTTTCAACAACTTGATGATGTAATTGTAAAAAGATTAGATTGAATATAATTATGCTTGATTAATAATGTGAAGCCTGTTATTATAAAGTTTATTTTAACTATGGTTTTTGCCTCATCCTGTCGTATTTTTGTAACCCGGCAGCTACCGGACCAACTCAAACTCTAACGCTTTCAATATGACCTGGAAACATTTATTCACTTCTTCAATCGGAAAGAAATTAACTATGGGCCTTACAGGTCTTTTTTTAATTACATTTTTAATTGTTCATGTAGGGGTAAACTCCTGCATTTTTGTAAATGATGGTGGCGAAACATTTAATACTGCTGCTCATTTTATGAGCCATAACTGGATTTTACGCATTATGGAAATCGGTCTGTTTGCCGGTCTCATTCTGCATATTGTGCAGGGCTTAATGTTGTGGAAACAGAACAGTGCAGCAAGGCCTGTAAATTACACAGTAAACAGAGCTAATACAAACAGCAAGTGGTATAGCCGTTCTATGGGCTTGTTAGGCACTTTACTTTTATTTTTTCTGGTGATACATGTTTCTAAATTTTTTGTGAGTACAAAAATTGCTATGTATGCCGATGGCGGTATCAACGATGCCGGCCATAATTTATACCTGGAAATGAAAGAAGAATTTCAAACCTGGTGGGTAGTGTTGATCTATGTTGCAGGTGTTATATCGTTGTTCTGGCATTTGCTGCATGGTTTTCAAAGTGCGTTTCAAACTTTAGGAATCAATCACAAAAAATATACACCGATAATTAAAGCAATTGGAATTGGCTATTCAATCATCATATGCATATTGTTTGCGTTAATGCCGCTTTCATTTTATTTTGGTTGGATACAATAAGAGTACTCAGCAATTACTAATCATCTAATTAACTACATACAATGTCTTTAGATTCAAAAATACCGGCTGGCGAAATGGATAAAAAATGGACCGATTATAAGGGCCATGTAAAGCTTGTAAATCCTGCCAACAAACGTAAACTGGAAGTAATAGTTGTGGGTACCGGTTTGGCCGGAGCTTCTGCAGCAGCTTCTCTGGGCGAACTGGGTTATAAAGTAAAAGCGTTTTGTTTTCAGGATAGTCCACGCCGGGCACACAGTATTGCGGCACAGGGAGGTATTAATGCAGCAAAGAATTATCAGAATGATGGCGACTCAGTCTTTCGTTTATTTTACGATACTGTAAAGGGTGGTGATTATCGTGCAAGAGAAGCTAATGTACATCGCCTGGCTGAAGTAAGTGCTGCCATTATTGATCAGTGTGTAGCACAAGGGGTTCCTTTTGCAAGAGAATATGGTGGTTTATTGAGTAACAGAAGCTTTGGCGGAACGCAGGTACAACGTACATTTTATGCAGCAGGGCAAACAGGGCAGCAGTTATTATTGGGTGCATACAGTGCGTTGGAAAGGCAGATAGCTCTCGGCAATGTAACTATGTACAATCGTCACGAAATGCTTGACATTGTAAAGATTGACGGTAAAGCCCGTGGAATTATAGCCCGTGACCTGGTTACCGGAAACCTGGAAAGACATTTCGGCCATTGTGTGCTGTTATGTACAGGAGGTTATGGCAATGTATTTTATTTAAGTACCAATGCCATGGGCAGCAATGTTACGGCAGCATGGAAGGCGCATAAAAAAGGTGCATTCTTTGGCAATCCATGTTTTACACAAATTCATCCAACCTGTATTCCGGTAAGTGGCGATCATCAAAGTAAATTAACATTGATGAGTGAGAGCTTACGTAACGATGGAAGAATTTGGGTGCCTAAACAAAAAGACGATAAGCGTAAAGCTGTTGATATACCAGAGGAAGAAAGAGATTATTATTTAGAAAGACGATATCCTGCATTTGGAAACCTGGTACCCCGTGATGTTGCATCCAGAGCAGCAAAAGAAAGATGCGATGAAGGATATGGAGTAGGTACAACCAAGATGGCTGTATATCTAGACTTTAAAGATGCTATTGTACGATATGGTAAAATTGAAGCCGGTAAAACAGGAAATGAAAATGCAGAGCATCATTCAATAGTAGAACTGGGTAAAGCGGTTGTAGAAGAAAAGTATGGTAATCTTTTTGAAATGTATGAAAAGATAACCGGCGAAAACCCTTACGAAATGCCGATGCGTATCTATCCTGCCGTGCATTATACCATGGGCGGGCTTTGGGTTGATTACGAATTAAAAACTTCGGTAGATGGTTTATATGCATTAGGCGAAGCCAACTTCAGCGATCATGGAGCAAACAGGCTGGGGGCAAGTGCTTTAATGCAGGGATTGGCCGATGGGTACTTTGTTATTCCCTACACATTAGGCAATTACCTGGCTGATGATATCCGCACTGCATCCATACCAACAGATCATCTTGCATTTGAAGAAACAGAAAAAGCAGTGAGCGACAGAATTACAAATCTGATGAGCATTAAAGGAAATCAAACGGTAGAAAGTTTTCATAAGCGTTTAGGAAAGATTATGTGGGATAAATGCGGGATGGCCCGTAACGCAAAAGGATTACAAGAAGCTATTGTTGAAATTCAGGCATTAAAAAAAGAATTCTGGAGCGATGTGAAAATACCCGGCGATATCAATGAAATGAACCCTGAACTGGATAAAGCGGGAAGGGTAGCCGATTTTCTGGAGCTGGGTGAACTGATGTGCAAAGATGCTCTTAACAGAAACGAAAGCTGCGGCGGTCATTTCCGTGAAGAATCGCAAACAGAAGAAGGTGAAGCAAAACGTGACGATGATAATTTCAGTTATGTATCGGCATGGGAATATAAAGGCGAAAGTGATTGGCAGATGAATCAGGAGCCGTTGACATTTGAAATTGTAAAACCAACACAACGTTCGTATAAATAAAATGAAGATCAGCGGATTCACTTTTGTAAAGAATGCAGTGAAATATGGTTACCCGGTTGTAGAATCTATTAAATCGGTTTTACCCATTGTTGATGAAATGATTGTTTGCCTGGGTGATTCTGAAGATGAAACCAATAAACTGATTGAATCAATCGGGTCTGATAAAATAAAAATTGTTCATTCTGTTTGGGATAACAGTTTACGGGAAGGAGGAAAATTGCTGGCGGTAGAAACCGATAAGGCTATGGATGCCACTGCTCCCGACAGCGACTGGCTCTTTTACATACAGGCCGATGAAGTATTGCATGAGCAGTATCACCCGGTGATACTGGAGGCCATGGAAAAATATAAAAATGATAAAAGGATAGAAGGGTTATTATTTCACTATCATCATTTTTATGGCAGTTATAAATTTTTTGGTGATGGCAGGCGGTGGTATTCAAAAGAGATAAGGGTTATCAGAAATATTCCGCAGGATGCTGAGCATAAAAAGATAAGAAGTTACCGGGATGCACAGGGCTTCAGGCTGGATAACAGGAAACTGAATGTGAAAATGATTGACGCCTATATTTATCATTATGGCTGGGTACGCAACCCGGTTGTGATGCAAAAAAAATTTACTGATTTTTATATTTTATGGAATGATGATGAGAGACAGAGAGGGTGGGTTGAAGAGCAGCAAAAAAAACCGAATCAGTTTGATTATTCAAATATAGATTCAGTAACACTGTTTACCGGCACTCATCCCGAAGTAATGAAGGATTTGGTGAACAAGGAAGACTGGGAATTTGAAATAGATATCAAAAAGAAAAATTTTAAAAATATCAAACACAGGGTATTGTATTTTATCTGGCGGAAATTTGGCTGGCGGCCTTTTGAATACAGCAATTATAAACGTATTTAAGCATTATGGAACACTACAACATGAACCTCACACTGAAAGTGTGGAAACAAAAAAACAGTAAAACGGCAGGTAGTTTTGAAACCTACCAGGTAAAGGATATTTCATCAGAAATGTCTTTTCTGGAAATGTTTGATGTTTTAAACGAGCAATTGATAACCGAAGGTAAAGACCCGGTAGCTTTTGATCATGATTGCCGTGAAGGAATTTGTGGTATGTGCAGTATGTATATTGATGGCCGTGCACATGGGCCCTGGACAAAAAATACAACCTGCCAGTTACACATGCGTGCTTTTAAAGATGGCGACACCATTGTTGTAGAACCCTGGCGCTCTGCCGCTTTTCCGGTTATTAAAGATTTGATGGTTGACCGTGATGCGTTTGACCGTATCATACAAGCCGGTGGCTATATTTCAGTTAATACGGGTAATGCAGTTGATGCCAATGCTTTGCCAATTGATAAAAAAGATGCAGATGCTTCTTTTGATGCAGCTTCCTGCATTGGTTGCGGCGCTTGTGTTGCAGCCTGTAAAAACAGCAGTGCCATGTTATTTGTGAGCGCTAAAGTTTCTCAACTGGCATTATTGCCTCAGGGACAACCAGAAAGAGAATCACGGGTATTGAATATGGTGGCACAGATGGATAAAGAAGGCTTTGGTAACTGTACCAATACTTATGCCTGCGAAGCCGAATGTCCTAAGGGCATTTCGGTTACTAATATTGCCAGGATGAACCGTGAATTCCTGAAAGCAGGGTTAACTACAGAACAGTAAATGTAATTTTTTACGTAAGTAATAAACCTTCTTAACCGGAAGGTTTTTTTATGCTGCAGAAAGTAGGTTTTATGCCTTATACATTTATTAGTAATTTTAGCGTTACTAATCCCAAAGAACTATTGAACTCAAAAAGGATATACTTACTCCTGTTGAATATTTTCCTGTGCCAGATTATATATGCACAGATAAGTCCGCCTTCCTTATCTAACCTGCGTAAAAAAACATATAGTACTAAAGAAGCTGTCATTAAACTTGATTCTGCAAGCCTGGTACCAGGTTCTGTTGTTATTGAGGGCGTTTCTCCCTATTATTATAAAGTTGATGAAGTGAATGCTGAAATTACCTGGCTTGAAAAACCGGGCCAGGAAAATGTAGTGATCAGCTACCGGGTGTTTCCGTATAAATTAAATGCGGTGGTAAGTCATTTGAATTATGATAGTGTACGTTATAATTTTATCAGCACAACGCCTTTTACACTTACTGTTGGCAGTAAACAAACCAATCCGTTAATGGATTTTGGCAACATTAAATCGGAAGGAAGTTTTGGCCGGGGTATTTCTTTTGGCAACAGCCAGGATGCAGTTGTAAGCTCAAGTCTTAACCTGCAATTGAATGGGTTTATTGGCGACAGCCTGGAACTAACGGCAGCTATTACCGATAATAATATTCCGGTACAACCCGATGGCAATACACAGGACTTACGTGATTTTGACCGTATCTTTCTGCAGATAAAGAAAAAAGGTTGGCAGGCTAATTTTGGTGATATTGATATCCGCCAGAGCAAAAATTATTTCCTCAACTTTTATAAAAGATTGCAGGGAGTTTCATTTATTACCGATAATAAGATTACTAAAAATATTTCCAACTCATTGTTGTTAAGCGGTGCCATTGCAAAGGGAAAGTTTGCCAGAAACCAGTTAACGCCTTTTGAAGGAAACCAGGGCCCATACCGTTTAACAAGTCCTAATCTGGAATTATTTTTTGTTGTACTGGCCGGAACTGAAAGGGTTTATATGGACGGAGAGCTTTTGCAAAGAGGTGAAGATCAGGACTACATCATTAACTACAATACGGCGGAGTTAACTTTTACGCAAAAGCGCCTGGTAACAAAAGATAAACGGATACAGGTAGAATTTGAATATGCCGACCGCAATTTTTTAAATTCTCAGATTTATGTAAACGACGAAGTGAATTTTAAGGATAAGTTTTTTCTCAGTGTTGGATTTTATAATAATGCTGATGCTAAAAATTCATCTATCAACCAGGTACTCGATACCAAACAAAAACAGTTTTTAGCCGGTATTGGTGATGGTGTTGACACTGCGTATTATGAAAATGCAGTAAGGGATACATTGAGCCCCGGCAAAATACTGTACAAGAAAATGGATACTTTGTATAACGGAACCATACACGATTCTATTTTTGTATTTTCTGTTGATCCTAATGATGTTTTATATAATCTGGGCTTTACTTATCTGGGCCCGGGTAAAGGAGATTATACCGTGTTGCAAAGTGCAACAAATGGTAAGGTTTTCGGTTGGGTTCAACCAGATATAAACAATAACAAGCAAGGAGATTATGCGCCTGTTATCTTGCTGGTATCGCCTAAAAAACAACAAATAATTACCATTGGCGGTGAATACGTTTTTAACCCAAAGACAAAACTTAAGGCTGAAGTTGCCATGAGCTATTACGATATTAACCTGTTCTCAAGTAAAGACAAAGGAAATGATAAGGCC
>JBATAS010000293.1:0-5888 GCA_049661965.1 Ferruginibacter sp.
AGTGGTTCTGCAACATTATTCTTTAACTGTAACGAATCAGTTTTTGAAATCTGAATTAACGGTTCGCCTTTAACAGGAACAGTATCGGTAGTTAAAAAACTGTGAAAGTCATCTCTGCTGAAACCACTGGCAGTGCGATACGGCGTTATAGCGTATAACAACAGTACCAATGCCGATAGCAATATGTATTTTGCCTTACCTTTGTTCAGATGACTCATAGTTAAGATTGGCAAAAATAGCCATTATAACAGAATGAAAATGTGAATAATTTAATAATTACTAACCCTCGATAAACCGGATGAATATGATCAGAAAGAAAGTTCCTTTTTTATTACTGATTGCTGCTTTGCAATTGTTAATATTAAATGATTTATTTTCTCAGGCTCCCAAATTAATTAAAACCATTGTTGTAGATGCCGGGCATGGCGGAAGAGAACCCGGAGCGTCGGGCCAGTACGAAAACTCACTACGTTCGCTGGAAAAAGATGTAACCCTTGCCATCAGCTTAAAATTAGTAGCCGAATTAAAAAAGCAATTACCGGGTGTTAATATTATGCCAACCCGCACAACGGATATTTATCAATCACCTACAGAAAAAGCAAGACTAGCTAACGAATTTAAAGGCGACCTGTTTTTATGTATTCATGCCGATAGCGGACCATTAAAAACCGGCAAACGGCAAACAGGTACCCGTACAGTTACCCGCTACAAAACAACTTATACCGGTAAAGGAAAGAATAGAAAAAGAAAACGAACTCCCTACGAATCAACAGAAGCCGTTTACGAATATTTTAAAATGCCGATTACCAGAAGCGGCACCAGTGTATGGATATTTGCGGCACATAAAACCAGTGATAAACTTAAAGCCATCATGGATGGGGATGAGAATTTTGAGATAGAAACAGGCGAAGATTCTTTAGAAAACAGCATTGATTTTAAAACACCCGAAGGAAGAACAATTGCCGCCATTTATGCAAAACGATACCAGGAAAGAAGTGACCGCCTGGCTACTTTGGTTAATGAAGAAGTAGAGTTAACCGGCAGGCAGGCATTGGGTGTAAGCCAGCGGCAAAAAGGGATATGGGTATTGCAGGCAACCAACATGCCGGCTATATTAATTGAAACAGGTTTTATAAACAATCCCGAAGACGAAAAATATATAAACAGCGAAAATGGTCAGCAGGAACTTGCAGAAGCGATAACAAAAGCTGTTAAGCGTTATAAAGAACAGGTTGAAAACACCAATTTTACACCTGCTCCGGCAAAAGCAATAACCAATGTCAAGACAGCTGCCGTTACAGACGCTGCCTTTGAAAAAAGAACAATCAAAGATACAAAACTGATACAGGTAACAAGTGAGAAAATAAAAGTTGATATTTATGATGACGGGGAAATTGATAATGATATTGTATCGGTGTTCTTTAACAAAAACATGGTTGTAGATAAAAAATCATTGACTGCAAATGCCCATACTATTAATCTAACGCTGGAGCCGGGTAAAACCAATGAACTGGTTTTGTATGCCGATAACCTGGGCAGCATTCCGCCAAATACAGCGCTCATGATTATTACTGATGGAACCAACCGCCATGAGGTTCGTTTATCGGCTGATCTTAAAAATAATGCATCGGTAAGGTTTGAATTAAAAAATAATAATTAAATTACCGTTGACTTCAGTTAAAAAAACTGCAGAAGCCGGATAACTACAATGAAAATTTCAAACGAAACAAAAATTGGTGCCCTTACAGCTATCGCCATTACTTTACTGATTCTGGGTTTTAATTTTTTAAAAGGAAAATCTTTTTTGGATAAGACACATACCCTGTATGCCAAATATACCAATGTACAGGGCCTTGCCACATCTAACCCGGTAATGATAAATGGTATGCAGGTTGGTACAGTTTATAAAATAAGTACCGATAAGAACATGAAAGAAATACTGGTGAACATGACCATTACCAAGGATGTGAATATTCCGGTAAACTCTGTTGCGTTGATAAAACCTTCGCTGTTGGGAACCATCAGTATTGATATTGAATTGGGCGATGCCACTGAATACATCCCCGAAAAAGGAACCATACACACAGAAGCCACCATCGGCATTTTTAATGATGTACTCAGTAAGGTAAACCCGGTTTTGTACCAGGTTACAAAAGCTGTTTCCTCTATTGATTCAGTACTTCAGAATGTTAACCGTATTCTTGATCCTTCGGCAAAAAATAATATTAATGCAACGCTCGAAAATTTAAATAAAACAACAGCTAACCTTATTGGGGCATCTGCTTCGTTACAGGTTTTATTAAATACACAAACAGGCGCATTGGCCGGTACTTTAAATAACCTGAATTCTTTTACGGCTAACCTCGATAAAAACAGCGGCAAGATCACCAACCTTGTTGATAACCTGGATAAAACGGCTACCAACCTGAGCCAGTTAGACCTGGAAAAAACTTTAACAACCATAAATACCACCATCGGCGATCTTAAATCAACCATTGGTAAGTTAAACAGCACATCGGGTACTGCAGGTTTATTATTAAACGATACCAAACTGTATAATAACCTTACTGCAACTGCCAACAAACTTAATCTGCTGATTGATGACCTGAAGACAAATCCAAAACGGTACATTAACATTTCGGTATTTGGAAAAAAGAATAAAAGCACCGGCTTAATGGTACCACTACCGGATACTGTTAATGCGCCTTATATCAGGCAATGATAATTTTATCATTCTGTTATAAAATTAAAACCTCAACTTACAGGCTGAATATAAAACAGGAACATTGCGATTGAAATTTACCATCAGCAAACTTTTAATTTTTATTTTACTTTTTGGCAGTACACAAATTTCTGCGCAGCAGATTATTGGCAACAATGCATCAGGCGATACCATCCGATCCATAAAAATTGTACAGGGTAAAAGTTTACGCATGATGACCATTGATTCCTCCACCACGCTGGAATCTATTGCAGGCAATGTTATCATCAAAGAAGGATTAACCACATTTTATTGCGATAGTGCAACTTTGAACCGGAGAACAAATATCCTGGAAGCGTATGGCAATATCCACATCAATGATAACGACAGTATACACACTTATGCCCAAAGCCTGCGTTATGTTGGTGCCGAGCGTATTGCCTATTTAAAGAAGAATGTAAAACTTACCGATAAAAAAGGAACATTATACACTGATGACCTGGAATACAATTTAAGAACAGGTATTGCAACTTATAAAAACGGCGGCCGCATCACTAATGAAAAAACGGTGCTTACCAGCCGTGATGGCGTTTATTATGCTGATACCAAGGATATTTATTTTAAAAACAATGTACACCTTAAAGATCCCGACAGGGATATATGGACCGACAGTTTACTCTATAATATTAAAACCAATATTGCCACTTTTATTGCTGAGACCCGGATCGTTGGTAAAGATGGAAGTGTGATAAACACTAACAGCGGTACCTATAATTTGGCAACAGGCGAAGCCCTTTTTACAGGCCGCCCCTCATTCAGTGACAGCACAATAAGTGGTACTGCAAATACAATTGCTTTTGATAAAAATAGTGGTATACTGCAAATGGAAGGCAATGCAAAGCTGGTTGACAGTGTAAACAATGTTATTGTGCTTGCTAACCAGATTTTTGCAGACACTAAAGTAAATTCATTTCTGGCTACCCGTAAACCCGTAATGATTTTATACCGTGATGGCGACAGTACTTATATTGCAGCTGACACACTTTTTTCGGGTCTGCGTAAATACGACAGCCTGGAAAGAAGAGTGAATACCTATACCGACACGTTAAAAACCACGCTTGTTGTTAATAGCAACGATGCCGATTCTTCCATCAGGTACTTTCTGGGTTTTCATAATGTCCGCATTTTTAACGACTCATTGCAGGCAGTAAGCGACAGCCTCCACTACTCCACTGCCGATTCTACTTTTAAATTATTTGGTGAACCCGTGGTGTGGAATGCCCAATCGCAGATAACAGGCGATACATTATATATGTACACAAAAAAACAAAAACCTGAGCGACTGTATGTATTTAATAACGGACTGATGGTTAACAAAACAAAAGAAGGCATGTTTAACCAGATTGGCGGCCGTACCATAAACGGTTATTTTGTTGATGGGCAGATAGATTATGTACGGGTAAAAGGCACACCGGCCGAAAGTATTTTTTACCCGCAGGATGATGACAGCGCTTATGTTGGTATGAACCGCAGCAGTGGCGATGTGATTGATATTTATTTTGTAAAGAAGGAACTGAACAAAGTGTTGTTTATAAAAGATGTTGATGGCGTGCTGTACCCCATCCGTGATATACCGCCCGGTAAAAAAGAACTTACAGGATTTAAATGGCTTGATCACCGCAGGCCAAAAAACAAACTGGAATTATTTGAATAAGCCTATTGTTCTTTTCATAGCTACACAATATGTTTCGTTAATTCACTTTCAATAGATTGTTAAAGTACTTTACCCCTGTTGCAGCCATGCTTTTTTATAATTAAGTTTGATAAACCATCCTTAAAAGCTGATGTATGAAAAAAATATCTACCCTTTTTGTATCAACCATTTTTACGGTAATATTATCTGCGCAGGACGTAAGGCTGAATGATTCTGTAATCTTTATCAACAACAAACCCATCGCCTTTTATGCAAAAGAGCTGAGCAATTCAACACTTCGGTATAATATAGAAGTGTATAATGCAAACGATTATATTTTGATAAAGGCAGAAGTAATAAAGTTTAATGCCCCGGTACCGGAATTGAAGCCGTTTTATTATTACGAACTTAGTTTTCCGCCAATGGCAGATACATTTGCCATATATATCGAGGATGAAGCTTTTCCCTTGGTGCTGGCTAAAATTATCCGGGATTATAATTTGATCAGTAATGATCAGCTTAATAAAAAAGGAGTAGACAGATTTATAAGATCGTATGAAGGAGGCCCTGCACTTTTAGCAAAAATAAGATCAGTTGAAGATTATCTGAATGAAACCAGGAATCTTCATGAACAGGTTGTACGTGACCGTACCAAACCCGTTACCATCATCAACGACAGAATAATTATGCAGGATGGAATAAAAATTGGTACCATTCGTAAAACAGGCGAAGACCCGCCTATCGGAAAAACTGCAGGCACCAATCAGCCACCTGCTTTAACCGGTCAAAGCGAATACAATAAAGCAGTTGCAAATATTTACCGCATTTTTCTAGAAACCGAAAGACAGGCCAGTTTGTACGGACAAAATTATACTGGCGATCTGCGGAAAGGCGACCTGGGATATGAGTTGTATCAACTATCGAGGCCCAAAAAAAATAATGGGTATGGCAGCGTTGAAGATTTGATCTTACAAAGAATATGTCTGTTAATAGCAGATTATTCGCTTTGATGATGCTATTTAAGTGCCGCTAAAGCTGTTTTAATTTTTGCAAAACCTTTTTCAATATTTTCCATGCTGTTGGCAAACGAAAGCCGGATGCAGTTTGGTGCACCAAATGCTTTTCCGGTAACGGTTGAAACATGTGCCTTATTTAAAAGATACATACAAAGATCATCGGCATTTTCAATTTTTTCTTCGCCATCAGTTTTGCCAAAGAAATTACTCACCTCCGGAAAAATATAAAAAGCACCCTGAGGTTCGCTGCAAACCATACCCGGAATTTCTGCAACAAGTTCCAGCACTCTTTTTCTGCGTTTTGTAAATTCAGTAACCATCATGGCCGTTGGTTTCATATCGCCGGTTAAAGCAGTAATGGCTGCTCTTTGTGTTACGGCGTTGGTGCCGCTGGTAACCTGGCCTTGTATTTTTTCGCAGGCCTTGGCAACAGTTGCATCAGCAGCAATATAACCCAGTCTCCAGCCCGTCATAGCAT
>JBATAS010000294.1:0-3675 GCA_049661965.1 Ferruginibacter sp.
GCGGCGATGAAATGCTTTTCGAAATTTTACATTTCGATTTTTACAAAATTCCCCCAATTGAAATTGCAAAGATCACTGTTGAAGCAAATAATCTTAAATACAAAGGCGAGCAGACTTCCATCCGCAAGCTTTTATCAGACAAAGCAAACAAACCTGCACAAAACTTATTTGATACCGGATTAAATGAAAACCTGAAACAGTTTAGTTTCATAATAGAGAAACTGATTGCCGATGTTTCAAATGTTACTTTGCAGGAATTATTTGAGCACATCATTCAGCAAGCAGGTGTTTTAAATTATATCATGCAGAGCGATGATAAAATTGCATTAATGCAATTGCTTACAGCTTTATTTGATTTTATTAAAGACGAAACGAGCAGGAATCCTTTACTTGGCCTGATGGAACTCATCAGCATTTTCGACCTCATGGAAAAAGAAGGCATCGTTTTACCCATGAATAAAGTTGCAGGCACCGATAAAGGCGTAAATCTTTTAACAACTCATGGCAGCAAGGGTTTGGAGTTTGAGTACGTTTTCTTTGCAGGTACTAATGCATCCTTTTGGGAAAAGAAAAGAAAGCCCGGCGGTGGATATAAATTTCCCGATACCATGTTTACATCGCAGCCAACGCCTGCCGAGGATGAAGAATTACGCCGCCTGTTTTATGTAGCCTTAACAAGGGCCGAAAAACATTTGTACATCTCCTATTCAAAATTTAAAAATGATGGCAAAGAACTGGAACCTTCTATGTTTATTGCTGAGATACAGGAAGAGCATGGTTTACCAGTTGAAAAAATAAATTTAACTGATGAAGAGCAAATGGAATTTGAATTGCTCAACTTTACTGAACAGGCTCCCGAAATTGAGCAAGCCGAAGAAGATTTCATCACCACCATTCTGGATAAATTTGTGATGAATGTTACCGCACTCAATGCCTATTTAAATTGCCCACTTAATTTCTACTACCGTAATCTTATCCGTATCCCTTCCGGTAAAAGCGAAGCCACAGAATTTGGATCAGCCATACACCATGCATTGGAAAAACTGTTTCGTAAAATGCAGGACAGTAAAACAGAAAGCTTCCCATCAAAAGAAGAAATGGTTGAAGATTTTAACTGGTACATGCACAAGCACCGGGAGAATTTTACCAAAGAAGCTTTTGACAGACGCATGGAATACGGTGACGAAGTATTACGTAATTATTATGATAAGTATATAAATAACTGGAACAAAGTTGTGGCTGTTGAAAGAAATATCCGTGGCATTGTGGTAAACGGTGTTCCATTAAAAGGAAAACTGGATAAACTGGAATTCAATGGTAAAGAAGTAAATGTGGTGGATTATAAATCAGGTAACATCGACAACGCCATACCTAAGATGAAACCACCTGCTGATAAAGATCCCAATGGCGGCGATTATTGGCGGCAAGCTGTTTTTTATAAAATACTTGTTGATAATTACGAACAAAAAGACTGGAAAGTCATCAGCACTGAATTTGATTTTATTGAGCCCGATAAAAAAGGAGAATACCGGAAGGAAAAAATTATCATCAACACGCAGGATATTGAAACAGTGAAGCAACAGTTAACTGATGTATGGCATAAAATTCAGGCTCGTGATTTTTATACCGGCTGCGGTAAGGAAGATTGCCACTGGTGCAATTTTGTAAAGAATAATAAACTGGCGGTGGCGTTGCATGATATTGAAGAAGAAGCTGAAGATTAAGTAATATTTACAATTTTAATACAAGGCAAACACTTTAAGTTTGCAGTTCAATAAAGTATAATGAGGTTAACGCATTTTTTTTATTCGCTGATCATGATTTCTTTGGGCTACATTTTGTCAGTTGGCAGCAGTGGCTGCGGCCAGGTTGGTATGCCTACCGGCGGATCTAAAGACACTATTCCTCCAAGACTGCTCAATGCCTCACCCGGCCTGCAAAGCACCAATGTTACCGGCAATAAAATAACCCTCACATTTAATGAGTATGTAGAAATTAAAGACGCACAAACTAATGTGCTGATTTCTCCATACCCAAAAAAAACACCGTCAGTTGATCATAAACTTAAAACAGTTACAGTAAAACTAAAAGATACCTTATTGCCCAACACCACGTACAGCATTAATTTCGGTAATGCCATTGTTGATATCAATGAAGGTAACCCGTTAAAAGATTTTACCTATGTTTTTTCTACGGGCAGTAATATAGACAGCCTGATGCTTAGCGGAAAAGTTATCATTGCTGAAACCGGAAAACCAGACAGTACTTTAATGGCCCTGCTTTACCGCAATGCAGATGACTCGGCTGTACAAAAAAGAAAACCTGATTATTTAACCAAGCTTAGTGGCAATGGAAGTTTTGTATTTATAAATCTGCCGCCCGGCAATTTTAAGGTATATGCATTAAAAGACGGCGATGGCGGTAAAACCTATAATTCAAAAAAAGAATTGTTTGCCTTTGCCGATGCTCCTGTAACTGTTTCTGAAAATACAGAAGCTGTAACACTTTATGCATCTGCTTTCGAAAAAGAGAAACTCGTCACAACCCAAAAATCAACAGTATCTAAAAAACTGGTAATTACTTATTCACCCGGCATGCAGTTGCAGGATCTGATAAGTCCTTTTGAGTTAAGCTTTAATAACCCTTTGAAAGATTTCGAACCATCAAAACTTATTTTAACTGATACCAACGCTGTTCCGATTCCTGCAACAACCTGGTCAATAGACAGCAGCAGAACTAAAATTTCGCTTGCTGTAAACTGGCAGGAAGAAAAACAATACCGCCTGATCATAGATACTGCTGCTATTGCCGACTCTGCCGGTAATCATCTTGCTAAATCAGATACTGTTCAGTTTACAACAAAAAAGCAGGCTGATTATGCTAATGTTGTTTTGCGGTTCACTAACCTGGATCTTACCCGGCACCCGGTTTTACAGTTTGTTCAAGGTGAAGAAATAAAAAACAGTTACCGGCTTACCACAACTGAATGGAGCAATAAACTAATGCCGCCCGGAGATTTCGATATCCGCATTTTATATGATGATAATAATAATGGGAAATGGGATCCGGTAGATTATTCCAGTAAGCTGCAACCCGAAAAAGCGATCACACTTCCTGAAAAATTAAACCTGAAAGCAAACTGGGATAATGAACGGGACATAAAATTGTAAAAGCCTTTTGTAAAAACTCCCCAGGTAAAAGCCAAAAGCTAAAAGCTAACCGCTATTTTTGCTGTATGATATTCTCTTCCTCTCTTTTAGAAAATGCTGTTAATGAATTTGCCAAACTCCCCGGCATCGGCAAAAAAACGGCACTTCGTTTGGTGTTGCACCTCATCAAGCAGGACGCTCCCGAAGTAAACCAGTTCAGTGAGATCATTGCCAAAATGCGTAACGAAATTAAATTCTGCCGCCGTTGTTATAATATTTCTGATGCAACACTCTGCAATATCTGCAGTAATACCATGCGTAAAAAAGAAATGCTTTGCGTGGTGGAAAATATCCGTGATGTGATAGCCATTGAAAGTACACAACAGTTCAATGGAATTTACCATGTTTTAGGCGGCATTATTTCTCCGCTTGATGGTATTGGCCCTGAGCAATTAACCATTGACTCCTTAGTTGACCGAATTACCAAAGAAGAAATAAAAGAGATCATTTTTGCCCTCAGCCCGAC
>JBATAS010000295.1:0-2091 GCA_049661965.1 Ferruginibacter sp.
CCATTGAATTTATCAATCGGTAATCCTAATCTTATTCCGGAGTTTACCAACCTTGCCGAAATTGCGTATCAAACCCAGGTAGGTAAAAAAACCAGTTTGTTGGCTACAGTTTATTTCCGCAATACTAATAACCTAATCACCAACTATCAATATAAAGATATAAACCCCGATACAACTACAAGTCCTAATCCCAAACCAGATAGCGTATTGATAAGCACTTTTGCCAATGCCAACAAAAGTTACAATATAGGTTTGGAACTGACCGCTAAAACAAAATTTGCAAAGTGGTGGGACTTTACGATAAATGTAAACTTATACAACTCTACCCTTAAGGCTGGTGCGTTAGCCGGAGGTGCCGATAACAGCCAGTTCAGCATGTTTAGTAAAATAAACAACTCATTTAAGTTACCTAAGAATTTCTCTATCCAGTTATCAGGCGATTACCAGGCTAAAACCATTATTCCTCCAAGCAGTGGTGGTGGCATGGGTCGTATGTTTGGTGGTTCACAAATTGGAGCACAGGGATATATTAAGCCAAATTATGGAGTTGATATTGCCATCAGAAAAGATTTCCTGAAAAACAATGCTGCTTCATTAACCTTGCAGATGAATGATATTTTCAGAACAAAATTATTTGCCACACATTCTTCATCACAGTATTTTGTACAGGATAACGAACGTCGCAGAGATCCTCAGGTTCTGCGCCTGAACTTTAACTACCGTTTTGGAAAGATTGATGTTTCGTTATTTAAAAAGAAGAACATGAGAGGTGAGATGGAAAGCATGCAAAATGGACAACAGGGAATGGGACAATAAAACAAATTTGTTGATTATACAAGCCACCTTAACCGGTGGCTTTTATATTGATACTCCGCAATCAGCCTTTATGCCGATGTGAGATACTATTTAAGCCCAATAGCTTTTCTATCGGCATAATACCATCTAAAATTTACGCATAGACCTTCGGTCTATTTTATAAATCAAGATGGTATTATTTAATTTTTTTAGCATTATTTTGCCAAAGCAAAAACTTATTATGAAGAATATAAATTTCAAGCAGATACTCCCCCATTTAGCAGCTATTGTAATTTTCCTGTTATTGTCGGTATTTTTAAATAAACCCGCTGTACAGGGTAAAGTGGTACAACAAAGTGACGTTGTTCAGTGGAAGGCCATGGCACAGCAGTCATTTGAATTTAAAGAGAAACATGGCCATTTCCCAAAATGGACAAACAGTATGATGGGTGGCATGCCCGCCTATCAGATTGCACTTGGGCCTCAAACTCCTGCAAATATTCATCTGGAGCATATTCAGAGTATATTATCGTTAGGTTTTCCAAAACCTGTATTCTATTTATTTATAGCAGCCTTATGCTTTTATTTATTGTGCATTGTAATTGGTATTAACCCATGGATAAGCATAATAGGCGGCATTGCTTATGCCTATTGTTCATACAACCCTGTTTTAATTGCTGGCGGACACGATACCAAACTATTGTCCATGGCATATGCGCCTGCAGTACTTGCAGGTTTACAACTCATTTTCAAACATAAATACTGGCTGGGTGCAGCTACACTTTTAGCATCGGGTATTCTATTATTAAGTCAGCATCACCAGCAAATTGTTTATTATACTTTACTGATAGTTGTATTTATGACTGTGCCGTTTATTATACAATGTATCAAAGAAAAAAAGATAAAGCATATGGCTTTTTCTTTACTCATAAGTATGGGTTTAGGTGCAGTAATACTGGGTTCGCTGGCTATGACTTATTGGCCCACCTACGAATTCAGTAAAGAAACCATGAGGGGTGGCCGCAGCGAATTAACACAGGAAGACAAAAAGAACGAAACCAAAGGTGGCCTTGATAAAGATTATGCTTTTATGTGGAGTTATGGCAAAGCCGAAACCATGACCCTGTTGGTGCCTAATGCTTTTGGCGGAAGTTCGGCCGAAGGGCTTGGCGAAAACTCAAAAGCCATTGAAGTATTGCAGGAGAATGCACAGAAATTACCCCAGGGTTTTGCTCAGCAGATAGCTCAGTCCTCTCCTATGTATTGGGGCGAATTATTAAGCACACAGGGTACAGT
>JBATAS010000296.1:0-4790 GCA_049661965.1 Ferruginibacter sp.
GTGTACGTAGGTTCGAACCCTACTCTGCCCACTTTATTAATTTGGTGATTAACCAATTTGATGATTAAAAGTTCTTTTAAATTAACAAGCGGAAGTAGCTCATTTGGTAGAGCGATAGCCTTCCAAGCTATAGGTGGCCAGTTCGAGCCTGGTCTTCCGCTCATTTTTCTGCCTGCTGCGGCAGTGTAGTTATGCCGCCGTAGCTCAGGGGTAGAGCACTTCCTTGGTAGGGAAGGGGTCATGAGTTCGATTCTCATTGGTGGCTCAATAAAGAATTTATGTTGAAGAGTGCGACGCCAATGAAGCTGAACCTGCCTACCGGCAGGCAGTAATTCAAAAGCTTAGTACAAAAAAATTAAACAATAAGTCCATGGTTTACAGACTTAAAATGACAACCATTTTTCAAAACAAATATTAAAATATAAACAATGGCAAAAGAATCATTCAAAAGGGATAAACCCCATTTAAACGTTGGAACTATCGGTCACGTGGATCATGGTAAAACAACACTTACAGCCGCTATAACCGATGTTTTGTCAAAAAAAGGTTTGGCGGAGAAAAAAAATTACGATGATATCGATGGAGCTCCAGAGGAGAAAGAAAGAGGTATCACCATTAATACGGCTCACGTTGAGTATGCTACTGACACCCGTCACTATGCTCACGTTGACTGTCCGGGTCACGCCGATTATGTGAAGAACATGATCACTGGTGCTGCACAGATGGACGGTGCTATCCTTGTAGTTGCGGCTACCGATGGTCCTATGCCTCAAACTAAAGAGCACATTCTGTTGGCACGCCAGGTAGGTGTACCTCAGATCGTTGTTTTCATGAACAAAGTTGATTTGGTTGATGATCCGGAACTTCTTGAATTAGTAGAGATGGAGATTCGTGAATTATTAACTTCTTACGGTTTTGATGGTGATAACACACCAATCATTCAGGGTTCTGCTACAGGCGCTTTAGCTGGTGATGACAAATGGGTAGCAAAGATCTCTGAATTAATGGATGCTGTTGACAGCTATATTCCATTACCTCCACGGTTGGTTGATCAGCCGTTCCTGATGAGTGTTGAGGATGTATTCTCAATCACTGGTCGTGGTACTGTTGCTACCGGTCGTATTGAAAGAGGCCGTATTAAAGTTGGTGAGCCAATGGAAATTGTTGGTTTAATGGAAAAACCATTATCAACCACTTGTACTGGTGTTGAAATGTTCAAAAAATTACTGGACGAAGGTGAAGCTGGTGATAACGCAGGTCTTTTATTACGTGGTATTGAGAAAACTCAGATCCGTCGTGGTATGGTACTTTGCAAGCCAGGTTCTATTACTCCGCACACTGAATTCAAAGGCGAAGTTTACGTATTAAGCAAAGAAGAAGGTGGACGTCATACTCCATTCTTCAACAAATACCGTCCGCAGTTCTATTTCCGTACTACCGACGTAACTGGTGAAGTTACTTTGAATGCAGGAACTGAAATGGTTATGCCTGGTGATAACACTTCATTAAATGTTGTGTTGATTCAGCCAATCGCTATGGAAAAAGGTTTAAAATTTGCGATTCGTGAAGGTGGCCGTACAGTAGGTGCTGGTCAGGTAACTGAAATTGTAAAATAAGAGTAGCTGATAAGCCCTGAATTTAACAGGGTGTTTATCGAAGCTTTTTAATATCTTTGCAGAGTACTTAGGCCAAAAGCTTAGGTACTTTGCTTTTTTTAAGGGTTTCTGTCAGTAAACTGGCGGATAACTTAAAGTTCTTACATTACTAATACTCTTTTTAAGCCCTTTAGGGGTTTGGGGTATATACGGGCATGGTGCAACGGTAGCATACGGGTCTCCAAAACCTTTGATCTGGGTTCGAATCCTAGTGCCCGTGCTAACTAATCGATTTGATGATGAGTCGGTTTGATGATTTGGTAATGTTGCCATCATCAAATTATCATATTATCAAATCACCAAATTAATACTATGAATAAATTTACTGCTTACGTTAGAGATTCTTATAAAGAATTGGTACATAAAGTAACCTGGCCAAACTGGGATCAATTACAACAATCAACTATGATTGTTTTGGGAGCAACATTACTGATAACAGCTGTTGTTTGGGTTATGGATTTTGTAGCCAATAACGCAATGAAATTTATTTACTCTCTATTTAAATAACAGATTATGGAAGGAACTGAACCGATAGTTGAAAATACAGAGAAGGCAGCAAAACCAGAGAAGGAAACTAAATGGTATGTGCTTCGTGTAGTAAGCGGTAAAGAGCGCAAGATTAAAGAATACCTTGATAAAGATGTTGTACGCAATGGCTGGAGCAATATTGTAAAACAGATTTTTTTACCGGTGGAGAAAGTGTACAAGGTTGTAAACGGTAAAAAAGTGATGAGAGAGCGTAACTTCTATCCAGGATATATCATGATTGAAGTGGCTGATGGTAAACTGAATGACGATATGATTCAGAGCATGAGCAATATCAGCAATGTAATGCACTTTTTAACTGATGGTAAAGGCTCTAAAGGAAATATCATTTCTTTACGTAAGGCGGAAGTAAATAAAATGCTGGGTAAAGTTGATGAAATGAGTGATGCAGGCGGAATGACTATGAGTGAACCGTTTATTATTGGTGAAACCATTAAAATAATAGACGGACCGTTTAACGACTTTAACGGAGTTATTGAAGAAGTTAATGATGAGAAGAAGAAACTGAAAGTTCAGGTAAAAATATTTGGCCGGGCTACACCCGTTGAACTTAGCTATATGCAGGTTGAAAAAATTGTTTAAATTGCAAGGCCACTCAGGTGGCTTTTTTTAATAATAAAATATAACATGATGAAAAAGATATTTGTACTTATTCCAACTTTATTTTTTGCTTTTGTATTGTTAGCGCAACCTCCAAAAGGAGATGCCAACAGCGGAATGACATTTGGCGACAAAGTAACCAGTGATGGGGCAATAGCAGCATCTGAGCTGTCGGCAAAATTAACCGGTACCGAACCTGCAGAAGTAAAGGTTAGCGGGGTTGTTACTGAGGTTTGTAAAATGGAAGGTTGCTGGCTGCGTATGAAAACCGATAATGGTACTATGTTGATTAAGATGAAAGATCATGCTTTTTTAGTGCCTTTATCTATGAACGGAAAAACTATTGTGGCTGATGGAACTGCTACATTTAAGGAAACATCAGTAGCAATGCTTAAACATTATGCAGAAGATGCCGGTAAAAGCAAAGAAGAAATAGATGCGATTAAGGAGCCTAAGAAAGAAATTACTATGCAGGCTAAAGGGATTTTGGTATTATAATTTCAATTCCTGCATTTAGATAAATTTTATCCCCGGTTATTTTTCCGGGGATTTTTTTCTGAGAATAATTCGAATTAAAATAGATTAATTATGATTAAGCTGCCTGATATCGAAAAAGTATCTGCTGAAGTACACCAAGCCTGGATGGATTCAAAAAAAGGTGTGGGAATCAGTTCCAGAAAATCAGAAGATGGAGAAGAGTTGATGGTTCCTTATCAGCAATTATCTGAAAAAGCCAAAGATCTGGACAGAAATACAGTAAAAGCTGTTTATGCAGCAATTAAAAGGTTGCAACCCGAATACAGATAAATACTGATCTTTTTTCGGTAAAGCTGTACGATTTATTGATATTTCCCCTACCTTTGCCGCCCCAAATAGTTCTTTAGTAGATATTATTGACTTGGGAGTTTCAACATAATGTTGGGACGCTATCACCAAAAAAAGTAAAAAAATGGCAAAAGAAATCACCGGCTATGTCAAGCTCCAGTGCAAAGGAGGACAAGCCAATCCGGCACCGCCAATAGGACCTGCTTTAGGTTCTAAAGGTATCAACATCATGGAGTTCTGTAAAGCTTTCAACGGCAGAACCCAGGACAAACAGGGAAAAGTGCTACCTGTATTAATCACTGTTTATGCTGATAAGTCATTCGACTTTATCATTAAAACTCCTCCTGCTGCAGTTCAGTTAATGGACGCTGCCAAGATTACCACCGGCAGTAAAGAACCTAACCGTGTAAAAGTTGGAAAAGTTACCTGGGCTCAGGTAGAAGAGATCGCCAAAGACAAAATGGAAGATCTTAACGCTTTTACCATCAACAGTGCTATGAGCATGGTTGCCGGTACAGCACGCAGTATGGGTTTAACAGTAGAAGGTAAAGCCCCTTGGGATAATTAATATCAATCTATCCCGATAAAAATCGGGACCTAAAATTTGTAAAAAATGATTACGAAAAAAAGAAAAGTAGCAAATACTAAGGTTGATATTAATAAAGCTTATTCCTTAAAGGAAGCTTCAACTTTAGTTAAAGAAGTAAACACAACAAAATTCGACAGTTCTGTTGACCTGCATATTAAATTGGGTGTAGATCCAAAGAAAGCAGATCAGGCCATCCGTGGTACGGTATCGCTTCCTCATGGTACAGGTAAAACAAAACGTGTATTGGTTTTATGTACGCCAGATAAAGAAGCCGAAGCTAATGCAGCCGGTGCCGATTTCGTTGGTCTGGATGAGTTCATCACCAAGATAGAAGGCGGTTGGACAGATATTGATGTAATTGTAGCCACTCCGGCAGTTATGCCTAAGATTGGTAGGTTAGGTAAAGTGTTAGGTCCCCGTAACCTGATGCCGAATCCTAAAACAGGTACAGTTACCAATGATGTTGCAGGTGCCATTGCTGATTTAAAAGGCGGTAAAATTGCTTTTAAGGTAGATAAAGTGGGTATCATTCACGCTTCTATCGGCCGGGTAAGTTTTGCTCCTGAAAAAATCGC
>JBATAS010000297.1:0-12625 GCA_049661965.1 Ferruginibacter sp.
TACCAATATTTACAATTCTATAGTGAATGCAGCCAATTGGGAAAACAACGTCCCTGATTCCATAACAGCTGCCAAAGATTTTTTTGTAGTTGCCAATCCGGGTACTTTTTTTCAACTGATCGACCCTGCAAACATGATTTTGATTGTGCTGGCATTAATTTTATTTTGGAAAAAATCAACTTCCGTTCGATTGTATCTTGGGGTAGCTTTATTTTGCTATATATTCTCCATGATTTTAACGTTTAACTATTTTTTTCCCAGAAACGAGATGATGTTTCTTTCGGAACAGCTTCCCGATACAGAAACACTCAAAAAAGCTGCATCTGAATGGGGAAGAATGAACTGGGTCAGATCTTTGATATGGCTGGCAGGTCTTATCTGTTCTTTCCTGGCTTTGGACAAAGCCACTTCAAGTAGTAAAAAGCTATCTTAATTATTTTAAATTTCTTGTTGAGAAAAAGAAAAGAATCTGCTCAAAAGCACTATCCGAAACGAAAAGACTGGGGCTAACAAGGTATTGCCGCAATGGGGGCTAATGTGGTTCATTCAACCTTCAGTCCTTTTTTGTACATTGCTGCTGTATTGAACGTTAGTACTTTTAATGCCCCCGCTGCAGCAGTACTCAATCGTTAGCTGCATTTTTTTCGATACCAAAACAGAATTTAATTTTTAGTCTTATGAAAAGGTTTTTTTTAATTAGCTTTTTATTTCTCCTCCCCCATTCTGGTTATTCCCAATCTCAGAAAATTATCGGGTCATGGATTTTACGAGATTCAATTGAAGCCATGCAATTTTTTACAAAAGCTGATGGAACAATTAAAGAAAGGCATGGACTTTCCAGTGAAAACATTTGGGAAAAAACTCAGCGGACAGGGAAGTACATCTTTAGTAATAGTGGAAAACTTGTAATAACCTGGGCAGACAAAAGCAAAGAAAACAGAGAAGTGAAATTTGAAGACAATTTCAATGTAGCAAAGATTAAAATCATTGATAAAAAAACAAAAGCGACAAAAACATATATTTTTCTAAGGGTAAGAGATGAAGAAGTTATTATTAATAATTAACTGAATTCAACATGACATTTCCTTCCAAAGCGACAATTATAATTGCACCAAAACTGTAGCCAACATTGAGTTTTGTGCAAGGCTGCGATTCTTGTAAAACAACAGCATCAATTTATAGACAGTAATAAAAAACAGAACAACATGCGAAAAATAATTTCATTTATGCACATATCGCTTGACGGTTTTGTAGCAGGACCGAACGGAGAAATGGACTGGATAAAAGTTAATGAAGAAATTTTTAGTTATGTCGGTAAGCGGATAAGTAAAGGCGACACTTCGTTATACGGACGAGTAACGTATCAGATGATGGAAAATTACTGGCCTACCGCAGCAGACAAACCGACAGCAACCAAACACGACATTGAACACTCAAAGTGGTATGGTAAAGTTCACAAAGTGGTTTTATCAAATACAATGAAAGACGCAGATCTGACTAATACAGAAATTATCAGCGGTAATCTTTCGGACAGAATAAATGAATTAAAACAACAGGCAGGTGAAGACATCTTGCTTTTTGGCAGCCCTACAGCAACACATTCACTTATGCAACAAAATTTAATTGACGGCTACTGGTTATTTGTTAATCCAATTATTCTTGGAGAAGGTATTCCATTGTTTGAGGATATTAAAGACAAAATAAAACTAAAACTATTAACTACTCAACAATTTACTTGTGGGGTAACTGAACTGAATTATATAATAGATAACCAATAATAAATAACCGCTAACAGCAGGTTTTGTGCAAGCGAAACAGATCGTAATCAACAGAGACCCCGGATGACAGAAAAGAAAAATATTTTTGTAATTATTGGAAGTGCAAGTAATAATTCTGCAAATGAAAAACTTGTAGACAATGTCGGCAAACTGACAAAAGACGTATTCAGTTTGGCAGTTTTTAAGGACTTGAAAACTCTTCCACACTTTGATCCCGAACTTTCGGCAGCCAATTCACCGAAAGAAATTATTGAATTCAGAAAAAAAATTGAAAATGCAGATGGGATTATAATTTGTACACCTGAATATATTTTTAGTATCCCGAGCGGGTTAAAAAATGCGATTGAGTGGTGTGTTTCAACAACAGTATTTTCTGATAAACCGGCAGGCTTAATAACGGCTTCGGCAAATGGGTATAAAGGACACGAAGAATTATTACTAATTATGAAAACTGTAATGGCAAACTATACAGACGAAACGACTTTACTTTTACAGGGAATAAAAGGAAAAATTAGTGACCAGGGCCAAATAACAGACGAAAAAACAAAAAACGAACTAAGCAGATTTATTGATGCTTTTAAAAAACTGACAACAAGCAAATAGAAAACAGTCAGTCCAGATTTATCTCCATCCCTTCCCAGGCCAGTTCATTTTTAAATGGATAGTTGTTTTCACTTTTAAAAACTTCAAACATCTTATTAAGCTGATCATCGGAGTGGAAAGGGTCGTGATGTGCAAACAATACATGTTTAACTCCTGCCATAGAAGCAAATAATGCAGCATCATTTATAGAAGAATGCCCCCACCCTTTTTTGGCCAGGTATTCTGTTGCGGAATATTGTGCATCATGCAGCAGCAGGTCGGCACCGGCAGCAAGGTCATAACCCGATACCCATTTTGTATCAGGTATAATTCCTTTTTCACCAAGGGCTGGTTCATGATCGGGCAGGTAAGTAAAAACAGATTTACCGTTGCTGACACGAAAGCCAACTGTAGGCCCCGGATGAATTACATAATTAGATTGAATACTGAATGGCCCGATTGTAAACCGGCTGTTTTCAATTTCATGCAAACTAAGTTTGCAGGGCAGGTCACGTATAAGTACCGGAAATAAGGGCGGTGAAAGATACCTGCTTAATCTTGTATGTAATGTTTGCAAACTGCTTACCGGCCCCCAGATATGTACATCCATGCCGGGTTCAAAAAGCGCTTTAAAAAAACCAAGCCCCTGTATATGATCAATATGCAGGTGGCTCAACAAAATATCAATACGTTTGGCACCAGGCTGATAATCTGCATTCAGTTTTTGTAACCCTGAACCGCCATCAAAAACCAGTTGCCAGTCATCTTCCCTCACTTCAACACAGGAAGTATTTCCCCCGTAAAAGGCTGTCTCAGGTCCCGTTGTTGTTACAGAACCACGTACACCCCATAATTTAATTTTCATTCGTTAGTTGATTTCCAGAATATGGCAACAGCGCCCAGCATTTTACCGGTGCGGCCAATGATGGGATATGATGTTACCGAAATTTTTTGATTATTACCTTTCAGACTTTCTATCCAGAAACTCTTGTGATAAGGGTTTGCATCAGTCAGCGTTTTAACCAACGGCAGTTCTTCGGGAGCTAATACAATACCCTTTTCATCTACTGGTTTAAATTCGGTAGACCACTGTGCTACCGGCATCTCGCCGGTTTCCTCAAATCTTTTTCCCAGAATTTCTTCAGCAGGTTCGTTATAAAAAATAAGATTACCAACAGTATCTGTAATAAAAACAGGAATGGAAAGACAATCTGCCAATTGACGGTTTAAAACAATCTCTATTTCGTAGGCAGGCATAATAAAAAATTAAATAACTATTAAGTACAAAGTGCGAATTCTTTTTCACTATTCCTAATAGAATATTTCATCGTAATAAATATTATTTGTAGTCAAAAGATTAAGAACTGCGTCAAATTATCAACAGAAATGTGCTGCTTATATTTTATTTTTCAGCAACTCAATTAATTTCTCTCCCGCCCTTCGGCCTGTTTCAGCTCCGCCATTCATATACCCCTGAAAATCTGCACTGCAATGCTCGCCGGCAAACAATAAGTTTCCAACCGGCTCAATTTCGGCACCGGCAATGGTTGTCCATTGCCCGGGTTTATAACAGGCATAGCTGCCCAATGTATGTGGATGTGTTGGCCAGAAGAAGATTCCGTTCTTACCATTATAATTCTTTTCGGCACCGGGGAATATTTTTTCCAGCATGCCGAGATACTCAATCGTTTTTTCAGGTACAGTCTTATCAATCATCTTATCACTCATTTTACCGCCGGTATAAAAAGTATAACCACCGGCTTTGCCATTCTGTAGTTGCGAACTGTCCCAGCCCAATTGCAAAGGCATATCAGAAAAAATCTGTCCGCTTGCACCGGCCTTACGCCAGTAGCGGCTTTTAAACCCGGCAAACATTTTTGCATTCTGGCCATAGCCCAGTTCTGCAATTGATCTTTTTTTAACTGCAGGCATATTATCAATCTCCATTGTTATGTTTCGTAAAACCGAAAAAGGTATAGTACAGATCAGGTAATCGAAATCGGCTGTCGTATTATTACTGAACGTAACTGTAAAAGCGCTGCCCCTTGATTTTATTTTTGTTACTGTCTGATTCGTTTTTATATTACTCAGCCTTTTCGCCAGTTCATCAACCACTCTTTGATTACCTCCTTTAATTTTATAGCGTTCATCACTTTCGCCAAACAGGTCGGTGCCTGCATGTTCGGGATCAAACAGCCATAAAAAATTAATGGACGATTGTTCATCAGTTTCCAAACCATATTCAGTTACAAAAGCCACGTTCAGCATCTTACCCAGCCATCCGCCAATTCCTTTTGATTGGATATAAGCGGCAATTGACGTCTTATCAAATTTTTCTGCATTGCCAAAGCTGCTGTACGATATTGATTCAGGCAAAGAGTCAATATCAGCTTTGATGCCTGCGGCAAAAGGCTCCAGGGCTTTAACCAGGTCATCAGCGGTATATTGTTTACCATCAAAATAAAAGATCTGTTTCACCAGGTCTTTGTCCAGTTCTGTATCCACCAATTCCAGCCCGAATTCTTTGGCAAGGTTTAAAATATCTTCATGATTACTATCCACAAACTCGCCGCCCAATTCGGTGGTAATACCTTTACCTAATAGGTTTTTTGCGGTGTACATTCTGCCCCCGCTACGGCCGCTGGCTTCATAAATGGTTGTTTCAATATTTGCCTTTTGCAGGATATAGGCTGCATGTAAACCAGCTACACCGGCACCCAGTATACCAATTTTATAAGGCTGTTCTTTAGCAGCAAAATGGTTTACATATTTTGAATTGGCAATAGCTTTATTTGCAGCCAGTGCTGCAACAGCCATTACCGAAGTGCTTATAAATTTTCTCCGGGAAGGATCAGTTTTTTCTGTAACCGTTCCGGAATTATTTTTTTCAAGTGCTTTTATAAAAGCTTTTTGCAGGAAACGTAACAGATTTGTTTTGGCATTTTTCATCCTGACTTATTTGAGGGTGATAAATAGTTGATTAAAAATATATCTTTTATTATGAGAAGCCAAGAGAATAAAAAAGAAACTGCCAGGCTGTTGTGTTGTATGATTTATAAATTATATTGTTATTCATTTTTAGTTGTGTAAACATTTTCAGTGCTGGAAACTTACAAGTCCTGGAACGACTTCCATATACAGCCCGGAATTATTAACTATATTTACCTTGTTTTTTTAAAAGGTTAAACCCGTTTTTAATTACCAATAAAACTTTACTATGAAGATTGTTGAAAAATCATTCCTCATCATTCTGTTATGTACATTTTTTTATGCCTGTCAGAAACAACTCGATTTTGAACCTGCTGTTAATGCGGTTGCCAGTTTAGTAAAAGACAGCAGTGGTAATTGTACAGCTGTTACTGTTAATGGTATTTATAAAGTAAATACGCAGCTCTCCACTAATAATTATATTGATGTTTCAGTAAATGCAAGTTCGTTGGGCAGTTATATTATTACAACAGATACTGTCAACGGTATTTATTTCCGTAAAGAGGGTTTGTTTTCTACCACCGGAATACAGACTGTAAGATTAGCCGGATCGGGAACACCTGTTAATGCCGGTGTCATTTCTTTTATTGCCCGTTACGGCGATTCTTCATCATGTGCCATAGCAGTAACAGTAACACCCGCCGGTACCGGTGTACTTGCTTCTTTTACATTAGCCGGGGCTCCGGGGTCATGTACCAGCCCGGTTATACAGGGTATATATACTGCAGGCACAGCACTAACTGCTTCAAATAAGCTGATTGTTACTGTAGATGTTATTACGCCTGGAGACTATACTATATCTGCAACGCCTGTAAATGGAATCAGTTTTACAGCATCAGGAACATTTACAGCTACTGGTACACAAACCGTTACCTTATCCGGAAGCGGAACACCCTTAACAGCAGGTGCGACAACAATGTCCTTATCGGGTGCAGCAGCAGGCTGTAGCTTTACTGTTACTGTTGACCCTGCCGGTGCTGGCGGAACCTCTACTTTTCTCTTTGCAGGAAGTTTTGGAGATTGTGCAGCGGGATCGGGTTTTAGTGGAAAGTTTATTGCCGGTACAGCATTTACTGCAAATGAAATTATGACTGTTGATGTACTTGTTGGTACAACCGGAACTTATACAATTTATACTGATACAATTAACGGTGTTTATTTCAGAAAGACAGGCACATTTACTGCAACCGGTGCTCAATCTGTTGATGTACCGGGTTTTGGAACTCCGGTAACTACCGGGGAATATTTTTTTGAAATATATAAAAATACGGGATCAAATGGCTGCACTTCTTACAGATGTTTTTTTGGTAATGGTGCAGTTGCCGCGGCAGGAGATTATTTTCCCACAACAGCTAACAGCTGGTGGTCGTATAACAGCAGTACAGTTACAGCTCCGGATTCGTTATATAAAAAAGCTGAAAATAATAAACTCATTGGAGGAAATACTTACAGGCAATTTTATATTGGACTGCAGCCGGTTGTTTTTCCGTACGACAGTACATTTTTCAGAAAGTCGGGACAGGATGTTTTGCAATATGTTAGCGTTGATACCTTTGTAGGCAGTACCATGCAGGTTCCGCAATTTGCCGATCTGGTGATGCTAAAACAAGATGCACAGGCTGGTACTTCATGGCATAGCCCTGTTTTTTCAGGAACAAATACTTTAAGCCTGCCTTTAAAAATAGTTTACCGTTTTCAGATTGAATCGGTGGGTGGAACCCTGGTTGTTAATGGTATAACTTATAACAATGTTATAAAAGTGGTTTGGGGCGGATATACCAATATCAATAATTTTGGAGGATACCCTCAATCATTTGCTGCAGAAAGTTATTATGCCAAAGATATAGGACTAATCAAATTCCAGTCAAGCTCAGGTTATCCTGGTGGCTCCTGGCCTAATAGTGATAATTTGCGGAATTATCAGGTATTTTAATGTCTTTTTAAAATAAACAATGAAAATATACTGCCTGATTTTTCTTATGCTGTTGACAGGTTCATGTGCCGACAGTACCGAAAAAACTGAAATTGAAATACCGGTTTCCGCAGAGTCGAATAGCGGAGTTTCAGTTATTGTTTTAGGAACTATACAAGATGCCGGTTCTCCGCAAATTGGCTGTACAAAGGATTGCTGCAAAGATCTGTTTCTTAATCCTGATAAGGACAGAATGGTTGTATCACTGGGAATTACTGATGCCATCAACAATAAAAATTACCTGATAGAAGCAACGCCCGATCTTACACAACAGGTAAGAATTTTAAAAAATCATTCTCCTTTCAGCAACAAAGAAATACCCGATGGTATTTTTTTAACCCATGCACATATCGGGCACTACACCGGGCTGATGTATTTAGGTAAAGAAGCTATGAATGCAGACAGCATTCCGGTTTATGCCATGCCCCGCTTGAAATCTTTTTTAGCACAAAGCGGTCCCTGGAGCCAGTTGGTTACAAATAAGAACATCACTTTACAGGAAATGAACGATGGAAAAGAAATTCAGCTGACAAAGGATTTAAAAATCATTCCGTTTATTGTTCCCCATAGAGATGAGTTTTCGGAAACTGTGGGTTATCGTATCATCGGACCGAATAAGAAAGCTTTGTTTATACCCGATATTGATAAATGGGAAAAATGGGATACTAATATTATTGAAGCCATCAGTAAGGTTGACTATGCATTTATTGATGCTACCTTTTACGATGCAGAAGAAATCAACAACCGGGATATCTCAACTATTCCCCACCCCTTTATTATTGAAAGTATGAATCGCTTTAAAGATTTACCAGCCGCAGAAAAAAATAAAATTTATTTTATTCATTTCAATCATACCAATCCTGTCATCAATAAAAAAAGTAAACAATACCGGCAGGTAATTGAAAACGGATTTAATGTAGCATCAATTCATGAAATCATTGATCTGTAAAAATCAATCATTGCAGTTTGCCCATTCAGCAATTTTTGTTGCTGCTTCAATTACATTGCCACAATAACGGGCAAGGAAATCATCGGGAAGTTTTTCGTGTAGCGGCGTTGTATAGCTTGCAGCTAAAGCTTTGGCACCATCAAAATCAACATAAGATAAACGGGCCGACAGTTCATCTGCCGGGCGGTTAAAATCAACACCGGGCAAAATAGCAACACCGCATTCATTCAAAAGCCTGTCGCATAAAACTGTGCTGTTGGTAATACCGCGTTTATGCAGTTTATCTTTCAGCGGAGCAAAATCGAGGAATAGATAAAAACCACCTGTAGGATCATTCACCAGTATGTTTCCTTTTTTTATGATACCTGCAAACTCGTTACCCAATAGTGCAAGTATTTTCCGCACATGCCACAGATAATCTTCAATTTCGGCACCGCAGTTAAAAGCAGTTACAGCAGCATACTGAATGGGAGCGCTGACCGATGTATAAGTTTCGCTGGCCACAGCAGCCATGGCTTCAAGCAACCAGTGCAGGTTTGAAGGAAATGAAAACGTACCCAGGCGCCAGCCGCCAGCCCCACACCATTTTGATAAGCCTGAACTGATAATAGTTCCTTCGGGGTAAAACTTTGCAATGGAAACATGGTTCCCTTCGTGATGAAGCTGTCCGTAAATTTCATCTGATAGAATATAAATATTATTCCGTCTTGCAGTTTCGGCCAGTTGCTCAATACTTTCTTTGCTGTATGTTATTCCATCAGGGTTACCGGGATAATTTAAAATCAGTAAATAATTCTTTTTGCCTGCTTTATTATTCTTTTTGCAAAATGTTTCCAGTTGTTCCGGCATCAGCCGCCATTTTTCTTCAGGTTTTGTATGCAGTACATGAATGGTATTGCCGATAATTTTTGCCTGTGGCAGATAGGAAACCCAACTCGGGCTCGGTATAATAACTTCTCCTTCAAAAACCATCTGCAATAAAAACAATAATTCTTTTGAGCCCGGACCGATGATGACATTAGAAGGCAGAATATCGACGCCATCTTTTTTACGATGAAAATTAGCAACAGCCTTTCTCAGTTCTGGCAGGCCCTGTACATGCAGGTAATCTTTTTGCGGAGCATATAAACGAAGTGCATTTACCACTGGCTCAGGCACAGGAAAAGGCGATTGCCCCAATCCCAGTTTATAAATATGCCTCCCTTTTGCAGCCAGTTCTTTACAATGCTGGTTAATGCGTAATGTAGGAGATTCCTTTAACCCCACAACATTGGGATTTAAATAAATATGCTTTTTCTCAGTTACATTTTCATTCCCGTTACTCGAAGTTGTCAATTGTTGTTTTGTCGAGATGCTCATTGAATATTTCGTTTAGTTCATTTTCGAAAAAGAATTTTTCTTCGCCAAAAGCCGGTTTCAGATCATCAAGCCAGATGGCTTCTTCATCATACTCGGCAAAGAAAGGTTTGGCAACCCAATCATAGTTACGGCCCTGCAAAAAACGCAGGGTGATCACTTTTTTTCCCTGCACTTCGCTTATACCAAGTACCTGCACCTTACCGGGCGTGGCGCTCATACTTGGGCCACGTACGGTACGGCAAACACCACTTACCTGCTGGTAAGCCTGCTGAAAAATTTGCCAGGCTTCCACAAGCGGCACTTTAAAATAATGTTGTGCACCGGTATCCCTGGCAACAAACATATAATAAGGAATACAATTCAGGTTTACGAGTTTGCGCCATAACTCCGCCCATACATTGGCGTTGGCATTTATGTTACGCATAATGGGCGACTGGCTTCTTATTTGTGCACCTGTTGCCCTAATTTTTTTAATCGCTTCTTTTACAGCTTCGGTTTCCAGTTCAACCGGGTGATTGAAGTGAGCCATGATGGCCAGGTTTTTTCCGCTCTGCACAATCTTTTCAAAAGTACGCAGCGTTTCATCTGCATCATCATCGGTTGTAAATTTATAAGGCCAGTAACCCAATGCTTTTGTACCGATACGTATGGTTTGCAGGTTTGGTATATCTGCTTCAAGTATCGCATCAATATAACTAGCAAAAATTTTATTCTTCATGATCATGGGATCACCACCGGTAAAAAGCAGGTCGGTTACTTCGGTATGTTGCTGCAGGTATTTTATCAGCAACTCTGTTTCCTTCATTGCAAATTTCCATTCATCCATACCTACAAACTGTGGCCAGCGAAAACAGAAACTGCAATAGGCATGGCAGGTTTGTCCCTGGCTTGGGAAAAACAACACCGTTTCCCGGTATTTATGCTGCATGCCTGTTAACTTATGTCCTTCAATCATCGGTACGTTATGCGCTAACTGCCCTGCCGGATGAGGATTCAATTCAAGCCTTATCTCATGAGCCAGTTTCTTTAATTCATCTTTGGTAGCACCACTATCCATAGCTGCTTTCATCCGGTTATAATGCTCCGGTATCAACATATCGCGGCGTGGAAAAGTGAGTGTAAAAATCGGGTCATCCGGTACATTGTCCCAGTTAATGAGTTCATCTACCACATAATTATTACTCTTAAATGGCAGTATGTGGCTAACCACATCAATATCATCTATCTGCTCTTTGGTAAGTCTGCTTATTTGCGGTATCTGCCTGTAATTATGCTGTGCAAACGATCGGTATTTTATTTTATTTTCTGTTACTGTATTAATCATAAAACTTAATAAATTATTAATTACTAAAATTTTGTGCCATTCCGCCGATAGTAAAAAGCGATGCAGTTATTGCTTACAAAATATTTTTCAATGCTGATGAAGATACAAAAAAACAGGATATTGTTACAGGAGATATATTTTAGCTGACAACTTTTAAGATTGCGTATATAAAATATATAAATAAAAAAAAGTTAAGATTTTTCTTTACTGAAAAATCTTAACTTTTCTTATTTAGAAAAAGTAAATTATAAAGCTTCTTTCTTCCTACATATTTTTAATGATAACCATCCAGCGGTACCAACACTGCAGCTAATATAAAAAAGATGAATCATAGCTGATTTGTGTAAGTACCGGTACCATTTATTATCTGTAATTATTCTACTGACTCAATTTTTCTTGCGAAAAAGTATATAGCGCCCACACCTAAAGGAACGAAAACAGCTATTGCTATAAAAATTGGTGTGTAAGAAACTTTTGCAATGAGCGGAACCAAAAAGTTCATAATTATTACGGAAAAAACACCAACCATGCCTCCCAAACCTGCTAAAGAACCAACAGATTTTCCACTAAACAAATCACTGGGTATAGTTTGTAAATTACCAATAGCAAACTGAAACCCAAATAATACTATAAAAACTATTGCTACAAACCGCTCGGGTGTTGATGCCAGCAGCACCGTAGCTAAAAGGCCGATAAACATAATAATCCCGCCAATCAGAATGGTTATTTTTCTTCCCTTATCAATTGAATTCGTTTTTGTAATTATCTTACCCGAAACATATCCACCAACAATACTGCCAATGGCTGCCCCTACATAAGGTACCCAGGCAAACATGCCAACTTCTTTCACATCAAAACCGTATTGATCAAATAAATAAATTGGCATCCAGCCTACGAATAGCCACCAGATAGGTTCTAAAAAAAACCTGCCCATAATTATTGCCCAGGATTCCCTGTGCGACAGTATCTGCTTTAAACTCAGACCTTTAGTATCGTCAGTAGCATTTTGATCTGCTTTACTTTGACCATCGCAGATATACTTTTTTTCTTCCTCAGTAATCCAGGGATGTTTTTTAACACCTGTTTTGTTAATTATCATCCAGGGAATTATCCATAAAAGTCCCAAAGAACCTATTACTATAAATGTTACTTTCCAACCAAATGCTACAAATAAAGTTGCAACCAACGGGGCTGCTATAACTGAACCAATTGAAGCTCCTGCATTAAACAAACCTTGTGCTACAGCACGCTCTTTGATTGGAAACCATTCGGCATTACTCTTTACCGCCCCCGGCCAGTTCCCTGCTTCAGATAAACCTAATGTAGTTCTAAAAAAACTTAATGAATAAAATCCACGAACCAGGGAATGCGCTAAAGTAGATAAACTCCATACACCAATACTGATGACATAACCAATTCTTGTACCTACTTTATCAAATAATTTTCCGGAAAATAATTGCCCCAGTGCATATGAGATCATAAAAATATTCAAAATGAGGCCATAATCAGCTTTTGTCAATCCTAAAGTTTTAGAAATTGAACCATCAACATTTTCGTTACCCCACATTATAGAAAGGGCGCTTCTGTCAATATAATTGATTATTGTGGCTAAAAAGATCAGGCCTATGATCCACCAGCGAAGTCCTTTAATTTTCATGCAGTTAGTTTTTAAT
>JBATAS010000298.1:0-7765 GCA_049661965.1 Ferruginibacter sp.
TGGCAGGTCTTGACGAAGCCAAGGTAGAGGTGATGGAAATTGTTGACTTCTTAAAAAATCCTAAAAAATATACGGCGCTTGGCGGTAAAATTCCAAAAGGAGCTTTATTGGTTGGCCCTCCGGGTACAGGTAAAACCTTATTGGCCAAAGCCGTTGCCGGTGAGGCACAGGTGCCTTTTTTCAGCCTTAGCGGAAGTGATTTTGTGGAAATGTTTGTAGGCGTTGGTGCCAGCCGTGTACGTGATTTGTTTAAGCAGGCACGTGAAAAAGCACCATGTATTATTTTTATTGATGAGATTGATGCCATAGGAAGAGCCAGAGGAAAAAACATGATGATGAGTAACGATGAAAGGGAGAATACCCTTAACCAGTTACTGGTAGAAATGGATGGTTTTGGAACCGACCTTGGTATTATTATACTGGCTGCAACCAACAGGCCCGATGTACTGGATTCGGCACTTTTACGCCCCGGCCGTTTCGATCGCCAGATATCTATTGACAGGCCTGACCTTGTTGGCAGAGAAGCGATTTTTAAAGTTCATCTTGGGCCAATTAAAATTTCTGAAACACTGGATATACATAAACTGGCCGAACAAACACCTGGTTTTGCCGGTGCCGATATTGCCAATGTTTGTAACGAAGCGGCTTTGATTGCTGCCCGTAAAGGAAAAGATGCTGTGGACATGGCCGATTTTCAGGATGCCATTGACCGAGTGATTGGCGGGCTGGAGAAAAAGAATAAGATCATCTCTCCTGATGAAAAAGAAATTATTGCATACCACGAAGCTGGCCATGCTATTTGCGGCTGGTACCTGGAGCATGCCTATCCTTTATTGAAAGTAACAGTAGTGCCAAGAGGCACTGCAGCCTTGGGTTATGCCCAGTACACACCAAAAGAGCAATATTTATACAATACCGACCAGTTGATGGATCAGATTTGTATGACGCTGGGTGGAAGAGCCAGTGAAGATATTTTCTTTGGTAAGATAAGTACCGGTGCAAGCAACGATCTGCAGCAGATCACTAAAATTGCTTACAGCATGATCACCGTTTATGGCATGAATGATAAAGTAGGTAATATCAGTTATTACGACCCTAACCAGGAAAATGTGTTTACAAAACCTTTCAGTGAAGAAACCGGTAAAATGATTGATGAAGAAGTTCGTAAACTAATTGATAATGCATACCAGATTACGAAAAATCTTTTAATAGAAAAAAAGGATGACGTAGAAAAACTGGCTAAAGAATTATTAAAGAAGGAAGTATTGTTTAAGAGCGATGTGGAAGCATTGATTGGCAAACGCCCTTTTGAAGAAAAAAAGGCATTGGATATTGTTGTTGATGATACCGAAAAGGTTAATGAAGAACCTTCAACAGAAATGCCTGAAGAATTAAAAACACCACCGGCAATTTAACTGCTTGAAAACAAAAAGAATGTCAGCCTGAGCTTGTCTAAGGCGGATCTAATTAAAAATAATCATGGCTGTAACACCAGCAAAAGAAAATATTTTAAAACGAATACGGCAGGCACTGAGTAATCCGGTGCCTTTGCCTTTTCCGCAAAGCGAAGGAACAAATTCTGTTTTTCATCCTGCAACCGATAGCCTGGATGTGGTGTTTGCACAGGAGTTCATCAACATGCAGGGCAAGTTTGTTTTTTGTATTGATGAAAATGAAATGCAGCAACAGCTACGTTTACTTATTGATGAAAAGCAGTGGTCAAAAATTTATTGTAACACCGATAAATGGAATGCTCAATTCAGTAATACCATTAATCTGGCGGGTTGCGATGCTTCCATAACCGATTGCGAATTATTGGTGGCCCGTACCGGTACTATTGTATTGAGTGCTGCACAGCAAAGCGGACGTACAGTTAGTGTGTACGCACCCATACATATCTGCATTGCTTATACCAACCAGCTGGTGTACGATGTAAAAGATGCATTACAAAGCCTCAAAGAAAAATACGCAGGCAAAATTCCTTCACTCATCAGCTTTGCAACCGGGCCAAGCCGTACAGCCGATATTGAAAAAACACTGGTAACCGGCGTTCATGGACCCAAAGAAGTGTATTGCTTTCTGGTAGAAGCATAATTGCTTTTTTTTCAAGTATCTTTATTGTATTATGAGTAACGAGATTTATAAATTATTTGTGTATGGTTCGCTGCGTAGCGGATTTCGCAATCCTGTATACCAATATCTCACTAAATATTTTCATTTACTGGGCGAAGCTGTTGTAAAAGGTAAGTTGTATGATATGGGAGAATATCCCGTTGCCAGCTCAACCGATGAAGAAAAATTTATTTCCGGCGAATTGTATTGCATCAATAACCCCTTGGAATTTTCCTGGGCCATTGGCCAGCTTGATGATTACGAAGGATTAAATACTGAAGAAGGAGAAACTCCTCTATATAAACGTGAACAGGTTGTAACCTACCAGAAAGGAGAGCCCGAACTTGCCTGGATATACTGGTATAATGGCGATATAACCGGCAAGCCGGAAATTGAATCCGGCGACCTGTTACAATACCTGCAGCAAAAAAACAAACCCTGATTACATGGAAATTGCAAGAGATAAAAAGATTTATTTCCTTTCCGATTTCCACCTGGGAGCACCCAATGCCGAAGCCAGCCTGGTTCGGGAAAAAAAGATCATAAAGTTTCTGGATGAAATAAAAACAGATGCTGCACAAATTTTTATTGTTGGCGACCTCTTTGATTTTTGGTACGAGTATAAAAAAGTAGTGCCTAAAGGTTATGTACGCATACTGGGCAAGCTGGCCGAACTAACCGACTCCGGTATTCCCGTTCATTTTTTTGTAGGCAACCACGATATGTGGATGAAAGACTATTTTCAAAAAGAACTTAATATTCCGGTTTATTTTGAACCTGTTCCTTTTACTTTCAACAATAAAGAATTCTTAATTGGCCATGGCGACGGGCTTGGCCCCGGTGACCATGGTTATAAATTTATCAAAAAAATATTCCGCAATAAAGTCTGTAACTGGTTATTCGGCATCTTACCGCCATATATTGGCATGGGCATTGCAAATTATTTCAGCAGAAAAAGCAGGGCACAAACCGGGCAAACCAACGAAGTGTTTTTGGGCGAAGATAAAGAGTGGTTGATTATTTATTGTAAAGAAGTTTTGCAAAAACAGCATTACGACTATTTAATTTTTGGTCACCGGCACTTGCCCATTGATTTTAAACTGAATGAAAAAAGCAGGTATATTAACCTGGGCGACTGGATACAATATTTCAGTTACGCAGTTTTTGACGGAGAACAGGTAACATTGGAGTATTATAAAAATTGAAAAAAATAAAAACCATATTATTCTTCCTGTGTTGCTGTATTTCAGTTGCAGCAAATGCTCAAAGCGATTCTGTATTTCAGTTTGTAAATTCCATCAAAGGCAGTTTTTCTTATTTTAATGTAGATAATCTTGATAATATCTACCTGGTTACAAACAACAACCGTTTAAAAAAAGTAAACCCAAACGGAGATTCAGTTGCTGTTTTTAACGATGTAAAAAAATACGGTAACCCTTCCGCTATTGATGTAACTAATCCGTTAAAGACATTGTTATATTATAAAAATTATTCCACCGTAGTTGTACTCGACCGTCTGCTGACAGTACGTAACACAATCAATTTCCGCAATCAGAATATTTTTTACGTTAATAATGTTACGCTTTCTTACGATAACTATATCTGGATTTTTGACGAAGAAGATTTTAAATTGAAAAAGATTGATGAGGAAGGGAAATTATTGCAAGCCACGATTGACTGGAGAACATTGTTCGATACTGTTCCTGCACCGGTAAAAATTATTGATAAAAATAATTTTGTTTATCTGTACGATCCAGAAAAGGGATTTTATATTTTTGATTATTATGGCGGTTTTAAAAACAGGCTTGCCTTTTTAAACTGGACCGATGTGGAAGTAAACGGAAATACCGTTTATGGTTTCAGTAATAATAAACTGTATAGTTATGAGTTGAAATCTTTACAGCTCAAAGAATATAAGCTGCCTTCTTTCTTTGGTAAATTCAGCTCCATAAAAGCAATGAATGGAAAAGTGTACTTACTTAATGATAACGGTATTGATATTTACCAGATAAAATAAAAATCACTGATTCAGAATTTCTGCCAGTTCCTTATCCCACTTACCGGTTTTACCATATTCCACAACACGGCCAACTTCTTTACCATCCTTCATTACAATAAAAGTAGGTATCAGTGTAACATTAAATGCTTTGGCAATATTCCCCAGAGAATTTTTTTTCCGGTTCACGCCAAATAAAGTAATCGCCTCATCGGGAATACCGCTTTTTTCCTGCAGCTTAAAAAATTTGGGTAATATAAATTGAGTATCCTCACACCAGGTACCGGCAAAAACCACAAACTGGTACTTCCCTTTTGCCCTTTCAAATGTATTTACTGTTGCTGTATCAGGATTATAATAACCCTGGCTGCTGTTATACCATTTAAAGGCAGTATCATTTTGAATTATGGATTTATCAATCAATCCTCTCAACACTTTTATTTCCGGATGTTTTTCATCCTGGCTCACTTCATATTGAGTTTGTGCAAACAGGCTGACTGTTACAGAAATAAAAAAGAATAAAGTCAATACACATTTTTTCATAACACTAACATTGAAAACAAAAAATTAAAAAGATTGATTACCGTACCAAAAATACGACTGCACTTAAATAAAGATGTTAAACGGAAGTTACGCCATAGAGCCTGAATGCCGCAAGCTGTCTGAATTAGAGCCCTGCTTTCAACTCGTTTAAAAAGCCTTTTAGTTTTTTTAATGATTCTATCAGCTCAAATTTTTCATCGGCTCTTTTATTCTGCTTCAAAAATTCTTTAGCACCTTCCATGGTATATTTTCTTTCACGCAGTAAATGATAAATCAATTTCAGGTTTTTAATATCTTCGGGACGGAACAACCTGTCGCCTTTGCCGTTTTTCCGTGGCTTTAAAATATCAAACTCATTTTCCCAGAACCTGATCAATGATTGGTTTACCTTAAACATATCGGCCACCAGGCCAATGGCATAGTATTTTTTTTCAAAAAGAATTTCATCTGCAGGAATTTCAATCAGGTCGGCACCCGATTCCTTTTCTTTCAGGCTCATGCGGCCGCGGGTTTGCTTTTTATTATCGGCCTTGGTTTTTATTTTATCAGCAGCCGGTTTTGATATAGCCACTGCTTTTACAGCCGGTTTTTTTACAACCGGTGAATCATCAAAATCAAAAGCTATTTGTTCTAAAGCCATAATTAAAATTAATCAAAACTTTTGGCACTGCCCGTTGCAGCAATTTTAAGTACCCTGTCGTATTGCTCGGCAGTAAGATCATTAAAGAAGAAATAAACCGGGTCAACTGGGTTGCCGTTAATATGTACTTCGTAATGTACATGCGGCCCGGTACTGGCGCCGGTGCTGCCCACCCAGCCAATCACTTCACCTCGTTTAACACGTTGGCCTGCACGGGTTTTAATACGTACCATATGCATGTACTCGGTTTCGTAACCATATCCATGATTTATAATTACATGATTGCCTGTGCCGGTACTCATGCCTGCGGTTTTAACCACACCATCGCCGGTTGCATAAATAGGTGTTCCCTGCGGCGCTGTAAAATCAAGTCCGCTGTGCATTTTAGCAATACCATAAATTGGGTGAATGCGGTAACCAAAACCACTGGCAATTCTGGTTAATTGTTTATTACTGATAGGCTGTATAGCCGGTATGCTGGCAATTTTGGTTTCCTGGTTATTGATCAGTTTCTCAATGGCTGAATAACTTTCAAACTGGTAGGCTACACGTGCAGTAATGTTATTGAGTGTTTTGGCAATCTCAGTGCCCAGCTCATCATCTTTGATCAGGTTTATTTTGGCAATCTCTTTTTTCTTTTCAATGGCCTTGGTACGGGCACTGTCGCTCAATGGATTGGCTTCAAAAATAGAACGGTAAACTTCATTATCTCTTTTTTCCAGCTCGGCCATTTGCTGCTGCAGCATTTTAGTTTTTGTTGCCAGCGTATTGTAGTTATCCTTAACTATCTCATATTTAAGTTCAGTTTCTTTATCAGCAGCACTGGGGAAAAAGTTATTGTATAACCAGATGATGATTGCCGAAGTAACCAGGGCCGCCGAAATAAAACCAAATACCCGTAACAGCTTTACCCGAAGCGGCGTAACCAGCTTTTCGTAGCGCAGTGTATGCGTATTATAGTAGTATTTAATTTTCTTCATGATATTGAACCGATGGCAGTATAAACAATGCTTAATACATAAATCATTAAACCAGTTAAACTTCTAACCCATACCACTTGCGGCTTGAACCTGTTTTATTACCTTTGCTTGCGTTGAACAAAAGTTCACAAATATAGTCCGATAAACAACAAAAATCAACCCATATAAACTATTGGTATATGATGACGAGTGCTGAGATACGACAACAATTTCTTGATTTTTTTAAATCGAAAGAACATAGCATTGTTCCTTCGGCTCCTATTGTAGTAAAAAACGATCCTACCCTTTTATTTACCAATGCAGGAATGAACCAGTTTAAGGATTATTTTCTGGGCAATAAACAGGCTCCTGACCCCAGGGTTGCCGATACGCAAAAATGCTTGCGGGTAAGTGGCAAGCACAATGATCTGGAAGAAGTTGGTGTAGACACTTATCATCATACCATGTTTGAAATGCTGGGTAACTGGAGCTTTGGCGACTATTTTAAAAAAGAAGCCATTGCCTGGAGTTGGGAGCTATTGACAGAAGTTTATAAACTTGATAAGGATAAATTATACGTTAGCATTTTTGAAGGTGATGATAAAGAAGGATTACCACGTGATGAAGAAGCTTACAATGAATGGAAAAAAGTAATTCCGGAAGAGCGTATTCTTTTAGGCAATAAAAAAGATAATTTTTGGGAGATGGGTGATACCGGCCCCTGCGGCCCTTGTACCGAAATACATGTTGATTGCCGTAGCGAAGAAGAAAGAAAAGCAGTTAGCGGAGCAACGCTGGTAAACAATGATCATCCACAGGTGATTGAAATATGGAACAATGTATTCATACAGTTCAACCGCAAAAAAGACGGCAGCCTGGAAGAATTACCGGCACGCCATGTTGATACCGGAATGGGCTTTGAAAGATTGGTGAGGGTGATACAAAATAAAACTTCCAATTACGATACTGATGTTTTTACAGGAACGATTGCTTCTATTGAAAAAATCAGCGGTAAAAAATACGATTACAGTGATAGTAAAGAAGCTGTTGCATTTCGGGTGATTGCCGACCATATACGTGCCATCAGTTTTACCATTGCCGATGGACAGTTACCATCAAACACAGGTGCAGGCTATGTTATACGCCGCATACTCCGCAGGGCAGTTCGTTATTATTATTCTTATTTAGATTATAAAAAGCCTTTGCTGGAACAGCTTTTGCCTGTTATTGCAAAACAATTTGAAAATGTTTTTCCGGAGTTAAATAAGCAATTAGATTTTGTAAGTAAGGTGGTAAAAGAAGAAGAAGATGCTTTTTTAAGAACAGTTGCTAATGGACTATCAATGCTGGAACAGGCAACAAAAGATATTACCGGTGAAGAAGCATTTAAATTATACGACACTTTTGGTTTTCCCTTAGACCTTACACAATTAGTAGCTACCGAAAAAGGATTAGCCGTTGATGAACAAGGTTTTGAAGCCGAGATGCAGCAACAAAAAGACCGCAGCCGTTCCG